>NZ_BACW01000598.1:0-6157 GCF_000333315.1 Curtobacterium sp. B8 | reverse complement strand
ACGACCGCGAGGGCGAGCACGATCAGGACCACTCCGGCGACGACCACGGGCGCTCCCGGTCAGCCCCGGGAGCGAGCGTCGAGGGCGCGGCGGAGGACGTCGAGGTCGTCCGAGGCGAGGGAGCCGGTGAACTGCAGGAGCGCGGCTTCGCGGTCGGCCGCGGCGGCGAGCGCGTTCGACATCAGCGACGCGGTCTGCTCCTCGCGGCTGTTCGTCGCGCGGAACGTCAGCGGTGCGTCGTCGTGCTGCTCGCGTTCGACCTGGCCCTTGCGACCGAGCCGGTCGAGGACCGTGAGGACCGTGGTGAGCGCCGGCCGCGGCTCGGGGAACGCGTCGAGCACCTGCCGGGCGCTGAGCCCGTCGGACGCGGACCAGAGCGCGTCGAGCACCGCCTGCTCGAGCTGCCCGCGGGGGCGCGATCGCTGTCCTGCCACCCGAGGATCTTACGACGGCGCTTCTCCGAGATGTCGAACGGGCGGCGACACCCGCCCGAAACACGGCGGCGGTATGCTCGTCCGCGACAACTGAAGCACGGCCGATCACCCGTCGCGGGAGACGTCGGACCCCGGGACACCGGCGTCCGGCACCGAAGGAGCAACGTCCCCGCCAATCTCTCAGGTCCAACACCGCGACGGACAGGCCACTCTGAAAAGCAGGCGCTCCCGGCCACCGGTCGGACCAGCGGCTCGCCCACGGTGAAAGCCGCCGGACCTCACGGGCCGCGGTGAAACTCTCAGGCCCATGACAGAGGGGGAGTTCCCACCCGACGACGGTCGTCGGGTGTCGTCGAGGACGAGAGAACTCCGCCATGCGTTCATCACCGCTCGAGGCCGCGCACGAGGCCGCCGGCGCCACCTTCACCGACTTCGCCGGGTACCGCATGCCCGTCCGGTACTCGTCCGACCTCGCCGAGCACCACGCGGTCCGCAGCGCGGCCGGCGTCTTCGACCTGTCGCACATGGCCGAGGTCGGCGTGACCGGGCCCGACGCGGTCGCGTTCCTCGACCACGCGCTCGCCGGGTCCTTCGGGGCGATGACCGTCGGCCGGGCCAAGTACTCCCTGCTCCTCGGCGAGGACGGAGGCATCCTCGACGACCTCGTCGTCTACCGGACCGAGGAGCACGTCTTCCTGGTGGTGGCGAACGCGTCCAACCGACAGGTGGCGGTCGACGCCCTGACCGCCCGCGCCGCGGGCTTCGACGTCGTGGTCTCGGACGACTCGGACACGACCGCGCTGGTCGCGATCCAGGGGCCGGCCGCTGCCGGCACGCTCGACGCGCTCGTCGTCGCGGACCGGCTGCAGCCCGAGACCCCCCTCGACGAGCTCCGCTACTACCGCGTCCTCCACGCGCTCTTCGACGGTGCCGAGGTGCTCGTCGCCCGCACCGGCTACACGGGCGAGGACGGCTTCGAGATCTACAGCGACCCGTCCGTCGCCGGGACGATCTGGGACGCACTCCTCGAGACCGGCGCCGATCGTGGCGTCGTCCCCGCCGGCCTGGCCGCCCGGGACACGCTCCGACTCGAGGCCGGCATGCCCCTGTACGGGCACGAGCTCGGCACCGACGTCCGTCCCGCGCAGGCCGGGCTCGGTCGGGTCGTCGCGACCTCCGGATCGTTCGTGGGGGACTCCGGGGTGGAGCCCGCACCGGGCGCCCGCGTGCTGATCGGACTCGTCACCGAGGGCCGTCGGGCTCCCCGCGCGGGCTACGACGTCGTGCTCGACGGCGAGGTCGTCGGCACCGTCACCTCGGGTGCGCTCTCCCCGACCCTGGGGCACCCGGTCGCGATGGCGTTCGTCGACCCGGCTGCGCTCGATGCGGTGTCGTCGGGCGAGCGAGTCCTGCACATCGACGTCCGCGGCACGGCCATCCCCAGCACCGTGACCCCGTTCCCCTTCTACCGTCGCCCCGCACTGCGTCAACCAGAATCGAGCTAGGACCGTGACCGACCAGACCGCACTCCAGTACACCGCCGACCACGAGTGGCTGCTCGTCGAGGGCGACACCGTGACCGTCGGCATCACCGATCACGCCGCCGAACAGCTCGGTGACGTCGTCTTCGTCGAACTCCCGGCCGTCGGCACCGCGACCACCGCGGGCGAGCAGATCGGCGAGATCGAGTCGACCAAGAGCGTCGGCGAGCTCTTCGCCCCGATCGAGGGCGAGGTCGTCGAGGTCAACGACGCCGTCGTCGACGCCCCCGACACCGTCAACCACGACCCCTTCGGCGCCGGCTGGCTCGTCAAGATCAAGGTGGACGGCACCTCGTTCCCCGAGGACCTCATGGACCACGAGGCGTACCGGGCGTCCCTCGCATGAGCGACGCGCAGCAGGACCTCCGGACGTCGCAGAACCTGCAGACGTCCTTCGCCGACCGCCACATCGGCACGACGAGCGCCGACCAGCAGGTCATGCTCGACGTCGTCGGCCAGCCGACGCTCGACGCCCTCGTCCGGACGGCGATCCCGGAGTCGATCCACGCCGCCCCCGTCACCGACTCCGTCATCCCGGCCGCGGTCGGCGAGACCGAGGCGCTCGCCGAGCTCCGCGCGAAGGCCGCGCGCAACACGGTCCGCCGCGCCATGATCGGTCTCGGCTACCACGGCACCCACACCCCCGCGGTGATCCAGCGGAACGTGCTCGAGAACCCGAGCTGGTACACGGCCTACACGCCGTACCAGCCGGAGATCTCGCAGGGCCGCCTCGAGGCGCTCATCAACTTCCAGACGATGGTGTCCGACCTCACCGGCATGGCCACCGCCGGCGCGTCCATGCTCGACGAGGGCACCGCCGTGGTCGAGGGCATGCTGCTCGCCCGCCGCGCCTCGAAGGTGAAGGGCGACGCGTTCCTCGTCGACGCCGACCTCCTGCCGCAGACCCGTGCCCTGCTCGACCACCGTGCGGACGCGGTCGGCATCGCCCTGCGCGAGTTCGACGCCGCCGAGGGCCCGACCGACGACCAGCTCGACGGCGCCTTCGGGGTCATCGTCCAGTACCCGGGCGCCTCCGGCCGTGTCGTCGACCCCTCGTCGACGATCGAGCGCGTCCACGCAGGCGGTGGCATCGCCGTCGTGGCGGCCGACCTGCTCGCGATGACGCTCCTCGCTGCGCCCGGCGACCTCGGCGCGGACGTCGCCGTCGGCACGAGCCAGCGCTTCGGCGTCCCGCTCGGCTTCGGCGGCCCGCACGCCGGCTACCTCGCCGTCCGCGCCGGACTCGAACGGCAGCTGCCCGGTCGTCTCGTCGGGGTGTCCTTCGACGCCGACGGCCAGATGGCCTACCGGCTCAGCCTCCAGACCCGCGAGCAGCACATCCGCCGCGAGAAGGCCACGAGCAACATCTGCACCGCGCAGGTGCTCCTCGCCGTGATGGCGTCGATGTACGCCGTCTACCACGGGCCCGAGGGGCTCCGCTTCATCGCCGACCGGGTCGCCCGCACCACCTCCGCACTCGCCGACGCCGCACGCGGTGCCGGCCTCGAGGTCGTGCACGAGTCGTACTTCGACACCCTGACCCTCCGGGCGTCAGGCCGTGCCGAGGCGCTCGTCGACGCAGCGCGCGAGCGCGGGTACCTCCTGCACCTCGTCGACGCCGACGCCCTCCAGGTGTCGGTCGACGAGACGACCACGCCGGACGACGTGACGGCGCTCGCCGTCGTGTTCGGGGCGGTGGACCGGGCCGTCCCCGCGACCGAGACCGCCGTGCGGGACGCAGCCACGGGCCTCCCGGCCGGCCTGCTGCGCAGCAGCGAGTACCTCACCCACCCGGTCTTCAGCGCGCACCGCAGCGAGACCCGGATGATGCGGTACCTCAAGCACCTCTCCGACAAGGACTACGCGCTCGACCGCGGCATGATCCCGCTCGGCAGCTGCACGATGAAGCTCAACGCGGCGACCGAGATGGCGGCGGTGACCTGGCCGGAATTCGCGAACGTGCACCCCTTCGCCCCCGCCGAGGACGTCGCCGGGTACCTCGACATGATCGGTGACCTCGAGTCGTGGCTCGCCGAGGTCACCGGCTACGACACCGTCTCCCTGCAGCCGAACGCCGGCAGCCAGGGCGAGCTCGCGGGCCTCCTCGCGATCCGCGGCTACCACCTCGCGAACGGCGACACCGACCGCACGGTCTGCCTCATCCCGTCGAGCGCGCACGGCACGAACGCCGCGTCCGCGGTCCTCGCGGGCATGCGGGTCGTCGTCGTGGCGTGCGACGAGGACGGCAACGTCGACCTCGACGACCTCCGCGCGAAGACCGCGCAGCACGGAGACCAGCTCGCGGCGCTGATGATCACGTACCCGTCGACCCACGGTGTCTACGAGCACGACATCACCGACATCGCCGCCGCGGTGCACGACGCCGGCGGCCAGGTCTACGTCGACGGCGCGAACCTCAACGCGCTGCTCGGGCACGCCCGGTTCGGCGACTTCGGCGGCGACGTCTCGCACCTCAACCTGCACAAGACGTTCTGCATCCCGCACGGCGGCGGCGGCCCGGGCGTGGGGCCGGTCGCGGCGAAGGCGCACCTCGCGCCGTACCTGCCCGGTCACCCGATGGCGCAGCAGGCCGACCGACGGACGGGCGCCACCGCGGCGGACGCCGACGACCGGCTCGCGCACGCCGGCGGTCCCGTCTCGGCCGCACCGTACGGCAGCCCGAGCATCCTGCCGATCACGTGGACGTACGTCCGCATGATGGGGCTCGAGGGGCTCACCCGAGCGACCGAGACCGCCGTGCTCGGCGCGAACTACATCGCCGCACGCCTCCGTGACGCCTACCCGGTCCTCTACACGGGCCAGGACGGACTCGTCGCGCACGAGTGCATCCTCGACCTGCGGCCGCTGCGGGACACCACGGGCATCACGGTCGACGACGTCGCCAAGCGCCTGGTCGACTACGGCTTCCACGCCCCGACGATGTCGTTCCCGGTCGCGGGGACGCTCATGGTCGAGCCGACCGAGAGCGAGGACCTCGCCGAGCTCGACCGGTTCGTCGACGCGATGCTCGCGATCCGTGCCGAGGCCGCCGCCGTCGAGCGCGGCGAGTGGCCGGCGGAGGACAACCCGCTCGTGCACGCGCCGCACACCGCCGCGTCGGTGATCTCGGGGGAGTGGGCGCACGCCTACACCCGCGAGCAGGCCGTCTACCCGCTGCCCGGCATCAGCGCGCGGAAGTACTGGCCGCCGGTGCGCCGGATCGACCAGGCCTACGGCGACCGCAACCTCGTGTGCGCCTGCCCGCCGGTGGAGGCGTTCGCGTAGCGAGCTACGTCGTCCGCGACACGCCAGTGAACACACGGGAGGCCCGTGGCGGATCCGCCACGGGCCTCCCGTCCGTCGTCAGGAGCGTCAGGCGACCGGCGCGACGGGCAGGTGCTGCGCCCACCAGGCCAGCACGTGCTCGAAGCGCTGCACCCGGTGCCGCGGACGCCCCGAGCGTGAGAGCTCGTGGCCCTCACCCGGGAAGACCAGCAGCGACGCGTCGACCCCCGCGCGCTTCAGCGCGACGAACTGCCGGTGGCCCTGCTCGATCGGGCAGCGCCAGTCCTCCTCGGAGTGCGCGACCATGAACGGGATCGTCACCTGCGCGGCGTACGTCAGGGGGCTGCGGCGACGCTGCTCCTCCGGGTCGGCGCCGACGTAGGCGTCCGCGAAGAACCAGCCGATGTCCGAGCTGCCCGCGAACGAGTCCCAGGCGTTGACCGCGCGCTCGCTCCACGCCGCGACGAACCGCTCGCCGTGGTGCGCCGCGACCCAGCTCGTCATGAAGCCGCCGTACGAGCCGCCCATGATGCCGACGCGGGAGCCGTCGAGGTCCGGCCGCTCGAGCGCCGCGTCGAGCAGGGCGAGCACGTCGTCGACGTCGACGGTCCCCATCGCGCCGATCACCGCGCGCCCGTGGTCGAGCCCGTACCCGCCGGAGCCGCGTGGGTTCCCGATGACGACGGCGTAGCCGGCGCTCGCGTACACCTGCGCCTCGTCGAAGAACGCCCACGTGTCCTGGCCGAACGGGCCGCCGTGCACGACACGGAGCACCGGGTGGGGGCCGTCGCCCTCGGGCAGCACCACCCAGCCGTGCACGGGCGTGCCGTCGGGGGAGGTGCCGGTGACCTCCTCGATGCGGCGGACGCCCGGGGCGGCCGCGTCGTCGCGGACGGG
>NZ_BACW01000599.1:0-984 GCF_000333315.1 Curtobacterium sp. B8 | reverse complement strand
CCACCACGGGCCTCCCGTCCGTGTCGTGGTTGCGTCCGGGTCGCGGTTGCGTCCGGGTCGCGCGCGTTCCGCTGACCCGGTGCCCGCGGGGTCGACGATCCGTAGGCTCGCACCGTGACCACGGAGCGTGTCGACGTCCTCGTCGTCGGCGGCGGCCCCGTCGGCCTGTTCGTCGCGGCCCTGCTCGCCGACCGCGGGCTCGACGTCGTGGTCTGGGAACGCCGGACGGACCAGCCGAACGGGTCGCGGGCGATCGGCATCCACCCGCCGTCCCTCGACGCCTTCGCGGCGATCGGCCTCGACCGGGCGGTCCTCGCGGAGGCCGTGCTCGTCCGGACGGGAGTCGCCCGGAGTCGCGGCCGGGTCCTCGGCTCGCTGTCCTTCGCCGGTGCGTCCCCCACGCACCCGTACGTGGCGACGCTCGACCAGCACCGCACGGAGGCACTGCTCCGCGACCGCCTGCCGACCGGGGTGCTGCGGACCGGCACGGAGCTGACCGGGCTGCAGCAGGACGCGTCGGGCGTGCTCGCCGCGGGCACGGACGCGGACGGCAGCGCACGGTCCGTCGAGGCCGGGTTCGTCATCGGAGCCGACGGCGGCCGGAGCGTCGTCCGGTCGCTGCTCGGGATCGCGACGCACGGCCGGGACTACCGCCACCGGTACGTCATGGGCGACTTCGCCGATCCGGAGGACCCCACCGCACGATCGGCGGCGCTCGTCGACGTCGGGCCGGACGGGGTCGTCGAGTCGTTCCCGCTGCCGGGAGGACGACGGCGGTACGTGGCGTTCGTCCCGGCAGCGGACGGCGACGCCGTGGAGCGGTCGCCCGCCGACGCACTCGCGGCCCGACTCGCCACGATCGTCACCGAGCGGACCGGGGCGACGCCGGACCCGGCGACCTGCACGATGACGAGCGCGTTCGGGGTCCGCCGTCGCCAGGCGGCGCGGACCGGGGTCGGACGCGTCGTGCTCATCGGGACGCGC
>NZ_BACW01000600.1:0-5781 GCF_000333315.1 Curtobacterium sp. B8 | reverse complement strand
TGCAGAGCGTCCATGAGCGGCCGCATGAAGTGCCACGTCTCGTACACCCCGGGGATCACAACGACGGGTGGCCGGTCGCCGTCGCGGTAGTCGTCCGCCGTGGTCGGACCGAGGCTCTGCACCTGCCAGCGCACCGCGTACAGCCAGTCCCGCGCGGCCCACGCTGCGCGTGTGGCCAGTCCGACGGGAGGCACGGCGCCCGCGGTCGATGTCGGCCCGGCTCCCGGGGTGGTCGCGTCGGTCACCGCGTCCCCTCCGCTCCCCCGAGGCGTTCCAGGGTCTCGACACGGCGGAACTCGGTCACGAGGTCCGCGAACGCGACGGGCTGGTGCTCCTGGACGTGGTGGGCGCCGGGGAGTTCGACGAGTGCCCCACGGTCGGCGTGCGCGGCGACCCGGGCACCCCAGCCGTGGCGGGCGATCGGGTCCCGCGTACCGCGGACGACGAGGGCCGGGACCGCGAGGGCGGCGACGCGCTCGAGCATCGGGTAGCGGAGCATCGGGCCGAGCTCCCGGAGGTACTGGCGCACGCTGCGGAGGTAGTCGGTCAGCACGACGGCGTTCATGCGTGGTCCCTCGACGAGGCAGTCCCGGCCGAGGCCGAGCGCCTGGTGCAGGAGCGTGCGGCGGCGGTCGTCCACCACCGGCCCGACGAGCACGACGGAGGACACGACGTCCGGGTGACGGAGCGCAGCCTCGACGGCGACCTGCGTCCCCATCGACTGCCCGGCGACGACCAGCTCCCCCGCTCCCCGCGACCGCACGGCCTCGACCACGAGGTCGGCGAGGACCTCCGCGTCGAGCGCACGACCGGCGGCCGGCAGCCCGCCGAAGCCCGGCAGGTCCACCGACACGGTGCGGTGGACCCGGGCGAGGGCGCGCTGCGAGCGGTCGAACGAGCGGTGCGACATGCCGATGCCGTGCACGAGGACCACGGTCGGCGCGACCGGGTCGTGCAACCGCCCGGCGGGGGCCAGCGTCCGGAGCCGCACGGGCAGCCCGCCGACCGACACCGTCTCGACCCGCGCACGCACGGGATGGACGCTACCCGCGGCTCCACAGTGCGGCTCCAGCCTCGTCATCACCCACGCATAGCCACGCGGTGTGCACTCGTCCCCATGAACGACACCACCCCGACGACCCCGTCGACCACGGCGCACCTGCCGACGCAACAGGCAGCGCAGCCGCCGACGCAGTACCCCGCCGCTCCGGGCGGCTGGGGCGCCGCCCCCGCCGCGGCCCCGAGCGGCTGGGACGACGCACCGGCCGCGGACCGCACCCCCGCCACGGACCCCTCCGCCGCCGGTGGCCGCGGCGCTGCCGCGGACCCGTACGCCGCCGAGTGGAACACCGCGCAGCAGACGCCGACGCCCTGGTACGGCACGGCTGCCGGCCCCGGCACGACGAAGCCCCGTCCGCCGTGGTTCTGGCCGGTCGTGGCCGCCGCGGTCGGGGTCGCCGCACTCCTCGCGGGCGGCGGCATCGGGTACGCGATCGGCCACGGCATCAGCGGCCAGCAGACCCAGGGCACCTCGCAGTTCCCCGGCCGCGGCTCGAACGGCTTCCCCGGGTACGGCAGCGGCTCCGGCCAGTACCCCGGCGGCAGCACCCAGGGCGGGACCGGCACCCAGGACGGGACCGGCACCGACGGCGGGTCTGGTAGCTGAGCCGCAGTCCCACTACGCTCCGGGCATGCGGAAGGTCACCTCGGGTCTCTTCACCTCCGTCGACGGCGTCGTCGTCGAGCCCTACAAGTTCCAGCACGACAGCTTCGACGAGGAACTCGGCGCGGGCATGACGGCGTTCATGTCCCGCACCGACACCGTGCTGCTCGGCCGGAACAGCTACCTGGAGTGGGCGGAGTGGTGGCCGGCGCACGCCGACGACCCGTTCGGCCGGTGGATCAACCCGATGCCGAAGTACGTGGCCTCGACCAGCCTCGGGGACGACCTGGCGTGGGAGAACAGCACCAGGATCACCGGCGACCTCGACGACTTCGTCCGCGACCTCAAGCAGCAGGACGGCGGCGACATCGCGGTCACCGGGAGCATCTCGGTCGTCCGGCACCTGCTCTTCGCCGGGCTGCTCGACGAACTCCAGCTCATGATCCACCCCGTGATCGCCGGACCCGGCCGGCGGCTCTTCGAGCCGACCGACCCGCACACGCGCCTGACGCTGGTCGACAGCACCGTGACGAGCAAGGGGAACGTCCTGAACACCTACGCGCGGCGGGACGACTGACGGGATCGACCCGCGCCTCCAGGCCGTGACGGTCAGCGGAGGGTGCGGAGCGCGCGTACCCTCGGAGGCGACCATCCGCCGTCCGAGGAAACCAGGGAGCACATGCCGCAGGACACCCGCCCACACGTCGTCATCGTCGGTGGAGGCTTCGCCGGCATCGCGGCCATGCGGGAGCTCGCGGACACCGACGTCCGGGTCACGCTCGTCGACCGCCACGTCTACAACATGTTCCAGCCCCTCATGTACCAGGTGGCGACCGGCGGGCTGAACGCCGGGGACGTGACGTACTTCCTGCGCAGCCTCCGGGCGAAGCAGTCCAACGCGGACTTCCGGCACGGCCTGCTCACGGGCATCCGCACCGACGAGCGCATCGCCGAGATGAGCGACGGGGAGCACCTGCACTACGACTGGCTCGTCCTCGCGAACGGCGTGAACACGAGCTACTTCGGCACCCCCGGCGCGTACGAGTACGCGTACTCGATGTACTCGCGGTCCCAGGCCCTGCGGATCCGGGACGAGCTGTTCACCCGGCTCGAGGAAGCAGCAGCCAACCAGGGCCCGGACGAGATCAAGATCGTGATCGTCGGCGGCGGGGCGACCGGCGTCGAGATGGCCGGCGCGCTCGCCGAGCTGCGGGACCAGGCCCTCGTCGGCGCCTACCCCGAGATCGAACGCGGCAACATCTCGATCACGCTCGTGCACCGGAGCGGGGAGCTCCTCAAGCCGTTCGCGCCCCGCCTGCGCCGGTACGCCGCGCGGATCCTCCGGAAGCGCGGGGTCGTGCTGCGGCTGAACACCGGCGTCGCCGAGGTCCGGCCGGACGGCGTCGTGACCGCCGACGGCGAGTTCATCCCGGCCTCGCAGGTCATCTGGGCCACCGGCGTCGCCGCGCACAAGGAGGTCTCGGGCTGGGGCCTGCCGCAGACCCACGGCGGACGCATCCAGGTGAACGACGACCTCAGCGTGAAGGGGGTCGACCGGATCTTCTCCGCCGGCGACATCGCCGCGCAGGACGACGCGCTCGCCCAGCTCGCGCAGCCCGCGCTGCAGGGCGGTCGGCACGTGGCGAAGCAGATCAAGCGCCTGCTCCACGGGAAGTCGACCGAGCACTTCACGTACTTCGACAAGGGCACGATGGCGACGATCGGCACGAACGCCGCGGTCGCCCAACTCCGCGGCGGGATCACGATGGTCGGCCCCGTGGCGTGGGCCGCGTGGGTGGCCGTGCACATCGCGTCGCTGCTCGGCAACGGCAACCGGCTGTCGACGCTGTCGCACTTCTTCGTGCGGTACCTGTGGTTCATGCGGAAGCGGGCGATCCCGATCGTCGGCGACGTCCGGCCCGTGCGGCCGAACGGGGACCGCGAGCCCGAGCCCTGGCAGATGCAGAAGGCCGAGTAGGCGACACGGCGGGCGAGGGGGCCGGCTCGGCGCCGGCCGGCCGGCGCTGGCCGTCGCTGGCCGTCGCTGGCCGTCGCTGGCCGTCGCGATACGACCCTGCCGCTGTCGTACGACAGCGGCAGGGTCGTTCCTTGCCCGCCGGGACGGCCCGCGCGTGCAACTGACGACAGGGCCGTCGTCGTACGACGACGGCCCTGACGTCCCGCAGCGGCGCACCCGCCCGACGGTCCGCCAGCGGCGCGACCCCACACCGGAGGGGAGGCACGGTGCCGGCCCGCCCCGCGCCTCCCGTCCGGGCAGGACGGCTTCCTCGCCATGTTCGCCGTGCCGATCGAACGGGCCCCGGCCGACACCGCCCCGTTCGACCTGGTGCGCTCGGCACTCCACGCCGCGGGCACGTACTTCGACCGTGACAAGCGACCGTTCTCGCGGGCCCGACAGACGATCATCGAGGCCGACCCCGCCCTCCAGGAACGGGAACTCGGCAAGCTCGCGACCCTGAAGATCCACCTGGGTGCCCTGCTACGCGACCGCGGCGTGCCCGAACCCGCCGCGACGATCGCGGCCGAGACCGCCGTGACGGTCTTCCACCTGACGTTCCAGCGGTGGATCGCGCCGGGCGAGGAGCGCTCGTTCGAGGACATCGCCGCCGAGCGGCTCGACGCCCTGGCATCCCTCGTGCACCCCGATCGTTGAGCGTCCTCATACCTCGGGCGAGCATCCTGTAACGATCAGGTCACGGTCCGCGCGCGGTCCGGGCAGCAGAACGATCTCGCAGGAGGCGACGTGGCGACCACCACGATCTCGCCGGAGCGGACCCGCAGCACCTCCGCACCGGCCAGCACCGACGGCAGCCACGCAGGCACCGAGCAGCGCGGCACCCGTGGCGGCGGCGCGACCCCACCGCCGCCGCTGACGAACCGCGCACCGGCACTCGACGGGCTCCGCACGATCGCGATCCTCGCCGTGATCCTCTACCACCTGCACGTCGCCCACTTCGACGGGGGCTTCATCGGTGTGACGGTGTTCTTCGTGCTCTCCGGCTTCCTCATCACGACGCTGCTGCTCGGCGAGCACCGGAACACCGGACGCATCCGCCTCGGCGCGTTCTGGGGCAAGCGCGTGCTGCGGCTCTACCCGGCGCTCATCGCGTTCGTGCTCGTGGGCCTCGCGCTCTGGAACTGGGTCGGCGACTACAAGGGCGCCACGTTCTCCGCGGGTGAGGCCGCGTTCATCGCGCTGAGCTACACGGGCAACCTGTTCCGTTCGTTCTGGGACACCACGCAGGGCGTCTTCGCGCACACGTGGAGCCTGTCGATGGAGGAGCAGTTCTACCTCGTCTGGCCGCCCGTGCTCGTGCTCCTCTTCGCGATCCGCTCGCGTCGCCGCTGGCTGATGGCCGGCCTCGGTGTCGTCATCGTCGGCGCGGCCGTCGCGTCGTACCTGAGCTACGAGAAGCCGAACGGCGGCGCGACCCCCGACGTGTACTTCTCCCCCGTCCTCGGTGTCGTCCCCCTGGCCACCGGCTGCCTCCTCGCCCTGCTGCTCGACGACGGGCGGGTCCGCCGCGTCGCCGCGGGCATCGCCGGACACGTCGCCACGTGGGCCGGTCTCGCGCTCCTCGTCGGCATCCTCCTCTGGATCGACGGCGACTGGACGCAGCACGCGTCGACCTTCGGCGTGGTCCTCCCGGTGACCGGCCTCGTGTCGGCCGTGCTGATCGGCGGGCTCGTGTCCGTCCGCACCCCGGTGTCGGCGACGCTCGCGTGGACGCCGGTGTCGTGGTTCGGCCGACGCGTGTCGTACTCGGCGTACCTCTGGCACCCGCTCGTCATCGCGCTCCTCGGCACCTTCGCGGTCGGCGCGTGGGGCAACGTCTGGCTCGTCGGCGCAGCACTCCTCGTGGCGGTCGGTGCCGCCTACGCCGTCGAGGTCCCGGTCGAGAAGGCCCGGAAGCGCATCCGCGAGGCCAAGCGGCTCGTCGCCGCCGACCGCGCCGCGCGCGAGCACGCGACGACCTAGGGAACGCGCAGCGGGCGTCGGCCGTGACCGCGCACCGGACGGGAGGCCCGTGGCGGACCCGCCACGGGCCTCCCGTCCGTGTCGTGGTGCGTCCGGGTCGCGGTGCGTCCGGTCGCGC
>NZ_BACW01000601.1:0-8355 GCF_000333315.1 Curtobacterium sp. B8 | reverse complement strand
GGGCGATCCTCTGAGTCCGACGACGAGAAGATCGTCGACTTCTACGACGCCCGCATCCCCGCGGACATTGCCACCACGCGCGACTTCGAGGGGTGGTGGCGGCAGGCGAGGCGCGACCAACCGGACCTGCTCACGATGCGCAGGTCGGACCTCCTGGCCGAGGACGCGGCGGAAGCCGCGCAGGACCAGCAGGAGTACCCGACCCAGTGGCGGTCGGGTGACCAGCGTCTCGCGATCAAGTACCGGTTCGAGCCGGGCGCACAGGACGACGGCGTCAGCGTGCAGGTGCCGCTCGCACTGCTCCCGCGCATGCGCGAGGAGGGCTTCGACTGGCAGGTCCGTGGCCTCCGCAAGGAGCTCGTGACCGCGCTCATCAAGTCGCTGCCGAAGCAGATCCGCAAGAACATCGTGCCCGCTGCCGACTGGGCCGAGAAGATCGTCGCCGAGCTGCCCGACGACGCACCGACGGAGCCGACCGAGTCGTTCCGCTCGACCCTCGCGAAGACGATCCAGCGCATGACCTACGTGCCGGTGTCCGAGTCGGACTTCGACCTGAGCCGCGTCCCGCAGCACCTCCTGCCCACGTGGGCGGTCGTCGACGAGCGCGGCCGGCGGGTCGAGTCGGGCAAGGACCTCGCGGCGCTGCAGACGAAGCTCAAGGACCGGACCCAGCAGAGTGTCGCCTCCGCCACGGCGAAGGCGAACCGGCCGGGAGGCCCGTCCCGCGTCGCGCAGGCCGGTTCCGACCTCGAGCGGTCGGGGCTCACCGCCTGGCCGGGGGGCGACCTGCCCCGCGTCCTCGACACGAAGCAGTCCGGCGGTGTCATCCGCGCCTACCCCGCCCTGGTCGAGGAGGGCTCCGGTCCCAAGGCCACCGTCGCCGTGCGCCTGCTCGCCACCGAACGCGACCGCGCGGTCGAGATGCCCGCCGGCGTCCGACGGCTCGTGATGCTCGCGGTGCCCTCCCCCGTGTCGTACATCCAGCAGCACCTGACCGCGCAGGAGAAGCTCGCGCTCGCCGCCTCGCCCTACCCGTCGACCCAGGCGCTGTTCGACGACGTCCTCGCTGCGGTCGTCGACGCCGGCATCCGGCAGGCGCACCCCGACGGCCTCGTGTTCGAGCAGGCGGCGTTCGAGCAGGTCCGCGACCGGGTGTCCGCGACCGTCGTCGACACGATGTTCACCGCGGTGTCCGAGGTCGCCGAGGTCCTCACCGCACACCGGAACGCCGAGCGGGCGATCAAGCAGGCGAACGCGATGACGCTCCTGGGCGCGCTGACGGACATGCGGCAGCAGCTCGAACGGCTCGTGTTCCCCGGGTTCGTCGCGGTCGCAGGCCTCGATCGGCTCCGACGGATCCGCGTGTACCTGCAGGGCATCGAGGCCCGGGTGCAGAAGCTCCTGCAGAACCCGGGGCGCGATGCCGCATGGATGCGCGAGGTCACCGTCGCCACGGACCGGTACACGGACGCCGGCGGCACGTTCCCACCGGCGGTCGGTGCCCACCCCGAGCTCGTGCACGCCCGGTGGATGCTCGAGGAGTTCCGGCTGAGTCTCTTCGCGCAGGAGCTCGGGACCGCTGAGACGGTGTCGCTGCAGCGGATCACGAAGACGCTGGCCGCCGCGCGCTGACCGGGCTAGCGTGGCCGCCATGATCGGCACCCTCGACGTCGTCGTCCTCGATTGCCCCGACCCCCGTGCCCTGGCGCGCTTCTACGTCGGGCTCCTCGGCGGCGAGATCGTCGCCTTCGACGAGGACTGGGCGGAGATCGCCCTCCCGTTCACCGACCACCGGCCGATCCTCGCGTTCCAGCAGGTGGCGGACTACCGCGCTCCGGAGTGGCCCGGGCAGGACGTCCCGCAGCAGAGCCACCTCGACGTGAAGGTCGACGACCTCGACGTGGGCGAGGCGGCCGTCCTGGCGATCGGCGCGACGGCGACGGGTTCGGGGACGGACACCTTCCGGGTGTACCTCGACCCGGCAGGGCACCCCTTCTGCCTCATCCGCCCGAACGACTGACCGGGTCGGTCGCGAGCCGGGCGTAGACGCAGAGGTCGTGGCGGACGCCGTCGATCGGGTACGCCTCTCGCAGGGTGCCCTCGAGGGTGAACCCGAGCCGTTCGGCAACAGCGCGGCTCGGCTGGTTGTCCGCAGCGGTCCGGATCTCGACACGGTGGACCCCGTCCGCGAACAGCTCCGCGACCAGCGCCCGGACGGCCCGGGTCATCACTCCGCAACCTCCCGCGCTCGACGCCAGCCAGTAGCCGACCTCGGCCTTCGCCGACGCGGGCGTGCACCGGGCGGCGAGCGCACCGACGACCGCCCCGTCGAGCACGATCGCCGTCGGGACACCGGAACCCTCGGCCCAGACGGTGAGGCCCGGGGTGAGGTACGCACGGACGTCGTCGACCGTGAGACTCGGTCGAGCAAGCTCCTCCCACGGCCGCAGGTGGTCGAGGTCGTCCAGGACGAGGTCGCGGTAGGTCTCGGCCACGGAGTCGTCGGCGAGGACGAGCGTCACGTGTTCGTCGACGACGATCGGCAGCCGGACGGTCACGCTCCGGACTCCGACGGCGCCGTCGGTTCGGTGGCCGCCGTCGGCTCGGTGGCCAGACCGTCGACGACCTGGGCGTGCGGCAGCCCCGCGAGGACGGCGCCGGGCAGGAACAGCTTCGCGCCACGGACTCCGGCGCCGATGACGACCTCGGGAGCGTGCTGCACGCGGGAGTCCACGAAGACCGGCCACGACGGGGGGAGACCGATCGGGGTGATGCCGCCGTACTCCATCCCGGTCAGTTCGACGGCCTGGTCCATCGGGGCGAAGCTCGCCTTGCGGACGTCGAGGAGCTTCTTGACGACGCGGTTCACGTCGAGCCGGGTGTGCGCGAGCACGATGCACGCGGCGTAGCGGACGTCGTCCCCGCGCTTGCCCGCGACGACGATGCAGTTCGCGCCGCCTTCGACCGGGAAGCCGTAGGCCTCCGAGAACGCTGCCGTGTCCGCGAGGTCCGGGTCGATCGGGGCTGCTTCGATCCGTTCGAGGACGTCGGCGGGCAGCGCCACGAGGGCCTCGGCGACCGGGATCGCCAGCTGGCCGGAGGCGACGAGGGCCGGGACGCGCTGCAGTGTCGGCATGGCTCCACCCTAGGGACCGGGGCCAGACTGGCACCCATGACCGCGCTCCGCCCGATCGACCTCGCCACCTGGCCCCGCCGCGAGCACTTCGAGCACTACCGCGACCGGGTGCCGTGCACGTGGGAGATGACGGTCGAGCTCGACGTCACCGACTTCGCGGAGACGGTCAGGCGGACGGACCGTCGCACGTACGCCTCACAGCTGTGGGCGATCGCGTCGGTGGTGAACCGGCACGCCGAGTTCCGCATGCAGCTCCTCGAGGACGGCTCCCCCGCGGTCTGGGACGTCGTGCACCCGATGTTCACCGTGTTCCACCCGGACACCGAGACGTTCTCCGTGTTGTTCGTGCCGTACGACGACGACCCGGCACGGTTCCACGAGGCCGCCGTCACGACGATGGAGCGGTACCGGGACGACCACCGGATGTTCCCCCAGGTGGACCGTCCGGAGAACGTGTTCGACGTCTCGACGTTGCCCGGGGCGTCGTTCACCGGGTTCGCGCTGCACGTCAAGGACGGCTTCGACCACCTGCTGCCGATCTTCACGATCGGCCGGTACCGGTACGTCGAGGGGCGGACCGTGATGCCGATCGCGGTGCAGGTCAACCACGCGGCCGTGGACGGGTTCCACGGGTCGCGGCTGTTCACCGAGCTCCAGACGACCTTCGCCGAGGCCGGCTGGCTCCGCGGCTGAGGGCCGAGCAACAGCACCGGCGCACGGGAGCACGGGTGCAGGCCGATGCGCCACGGGCCTCCCGTCCGGACGTCGCGCCGATCGGCCGTTGCCCGGCGCGCCGACGTGCCGACGGGCCGACACGCCTCCGGGCCGACGCGCCCGCGGTCGCGAAACCCCGTCGGCAGCGCATCGTCCGGTCACGAGACGTCGCTCCGCGTCGCCGCGCGCGACAGTACGTGACCGGCCCCGGACACCCGCGCGGGGAGTCGTGACCGCCCCCGCATCACCAAGAGCGGCCCACATCACCGAGACACGATCCTCGCCAGCGCAGCCGCACCGCACCGACCGACCCGCATCACCGAGACGCGGACCGCACCAGCGAGCAGCAGCCGCCGCTCAGGCCCGCTCGTCGATCGACCGCGCTCCCGGCACGGGCGGCGCCGGGTCGTCGGCGGCCTCGGCGTCGTCCGCCCGAGCCCACTTCACCGTCCACCGCACCAGCGGCTGCACCCGCTCCCAGGCGTCGACGATGTCCGAGAGCGGACTCGTGAGGGGCAGGTGCGTGAGCGCGGCGTAGTGCTGCATCCGGAGCAGGTCGATGCGCGGGTGGTCGGCGTCGTAGCCGCGCGGGGCGGTCTTGAGCGGCGGACCGGCGAGCTCGAACCCGGCGTCGACGAGGTCGTCGAGCAGCCGCTGCAGCGCGGCGGCGGCCTGCGGGTGCTCGTCGATCGCGGTGCGCGCGGCGGTGAGCTGGGCACGGGAGGGCGTGTAGAGCCCGCCGCCGGCCTGGATCCCGTCCGCACCGGCGCTGAGGTAGACGCCGCCCGCGGTGAGGCCGGTGTCCTCCCGGTAGGGCCGCTTGTCCGGGGTGAACCGGAGGTCCCGGTGTTGCCGGAGCACGCGTCCGGGACCGTAGCGCTGTTCGGCTTCCTCGAGCAGGGACTCCATCGGCGCCTCGACGTGGCGCTCCCACTCCTCGCGGTGGTCCTCGAACCAGGACTTCTCGTTGTGCTCGGCGAGTCCGCGGAAGAACGTGGCGAGCGCTGGGGTGAAGGGCCGGTCGGTCATGCCGGCCAGTGAACCGCCGCCGGCTGCGACCAGGCCCGACGCGACGGGGTACGCGGGCGCCCACCGCCCGGGCAGCCGTTCGGAGGACCGTTAACCGATGCACCATGACGAATCCACGCCACCGACCGACTTCACCGCCCTGGCGGTCTCCCGCGCCCTCGACAACGTCGCCGACGGCGGCAAGCCCTTCGCCTGTCTCATCGTCCGTGACGGCGAGGTCGTCGTCGAGGCCGTGAACCACGTCGCCCAGACCGGCGACCCCACCGCCCACGCCGAGATCCGCGCGATCCGCGCCGCGGCCGAGCAGGGCATCACCGACCTCGGCGGGTACGAGGTCGTCGTCACCGCGTACCCGTGCCCGATGTGTCTCGGCGCCCTCTACTACGCACAGCCCGACCGCGTGGTCTACGCGGCCTCGCGGGAGCAGGAGGGCGAACACTACGAGGACGGCAACCGCCTGATGACCCTCGCGACCTTCTACGACGAGTACGCCAAGCCCGTCGAGGAGCGCGCGCTGCGCGCCGAGCAGGGCAGCGTCGAGGACCCGACCGCGCCGTTCCGCGCATGGAGCGCCCGGCACGCGGACTGACGCTCCGGACGCGACCGTGTGACGGTCTGGAGGCTCGGGGCGGGCTCGCACCGTGCCTCCCGTCCGGCGGTGCCAAGGTGGGTCCATGACCTCCGAGCAGCACGCGCGCTCCTTCGGCAGCGCGGTCGACGCCTACGAGCACGGGCGGCCGGGGTACCCGGCCGCAGTGGCCGACTGGCTGGTCCCGACGGGTGCGGAGCGACTCGTCGACGTGGGTGCGGGCACCGGCAAGTTCACCCGCACGCTGCTCGGACGCGGCGCCGAGGTGGTCGCCGTCGAGCCGGACCCGGCGATGCGGGCGCGTCTGGCCGCGCTGCTGCCCGACGTCCGCGCGGTGGACGGCACGGGCGAGGCGATGCCCCTGCCGGACCGCACGGCGGACGCGGTGACCTTCGCGCAGTCGTGGCACTGGGTCGACCCGGAGGGCGGTGTCGCGGAGGCGACACGGGTCCTCCGTCCCGGTGGTGTGCTCGGACTGGTCTGGAACGTGCGGGACGAGTCCTCGGACTGGGCGCAGCGGCTCGGGGACGTCATCACCCGGCCCGAGGCCCAGCGGATGGCCCACGACGACGAGTCGGCCGTCGGAGGCCCGTTCCGCACCCGGGAGCACCGCGTGTTCGAGTGGGTGCACGAACAGGACCGGTCGGCGTTCCTCGACATGGTCCTGTCGCGCAGCTACGTCATCGTGCTGCCGGACGCCGAACGGGCCGAGCTGCGCCGGGCCGTCGAGGAGCTGCTCGACAGCCACCCGGAGACCGCCGGCAACGAGACCGTCCGGGTGCCGTACCGCACGCACGTGCACCGGTACGGGCTCCGGGCGTAGCGAGGCCGACCCGGGCGGTACGCTCGGACGATGCGCGCGACCGTGCGGGAGGTGGCCGCCCTCGCCGGGGTGTCACCGAAGACCGTCTCCAACGTCGTCAACGGTGGGGTTCCCGTACGTCCGGCGACCCGTGCGCGCGTGGAGCAGGCGGTCGCCGAGCTCGGGTACGTCCCGAACCTCTCCGCGCGTGGGCTGCGGAACGGCCGCTCCGGCGTCATCGCGCTGACGCTGCCGGAGATGCGGAACCCCTACGCCGCCGAGCTCACCGAGTGGTTCGTCGAACTCGCGCGCGACCACGGCTGGGTGGTGCAGCTCGACCAGACCGCGAACGACCCGGAGCGCGAGCGCGACCTCGTGTCCCGGGCGCGGGCGCACCTCGTCGACGGCCTTGTCCTCAACCCGGTCACCCTGAGCGCGAGCGTGCTGGCGTCGACCGAGGGCCTCCCGCCGACCGTCGTGATCGGGGAGGTCGAGCCCGAGCACGTCGACCAGGTGCACGTGGCGAGCCGTGCCGCGGCCGAGGAGGCGACGGCGTACCTCATCGCGTCCGGACACCGGCGGATCGCGATCGTCGGTGCCGCTGCGGAGGTCCGTGCGACCGCGACGAGCGAGCTCCGGGAACGCGGGTACGGCGACGCACTCGAGGCCGCGGGGCTGCCGGTCGAAGCGGCGCTCCGCGTGCCCCTCGACGACTGGTCCACGGCGACCGCGGCCCGGACGTTCGCCGCCTGGCTGGACCGCCACGACCTGCCCGACGCGGTGTTCGCGTTCACCGACTCGATCGCGTTCGGCGTGCTGCACGTGCTCGCGGCGCGTGGTGTCCGCGTGCCGGAGGACGTCAGCGTCATGGGGTTCGACGACATCGCCGCGGCGGCGTTCGCGATCCCCGCGCTCACGACGGTGGCGTTCGACCGCAAGACCCTGGCGGGGGCGGCGCTGCGGCTGCTCGCCCGGCGGATCGACGACCGGTCGGCACCGCCGGAGACGTTCGTGGTTCCGCACGAGATCGTCGAGCGCGCGAGCGTCGCCCCACGCTGACGGCCGCTGACCGGTCGCTGACGGCCGCTGACCGGTCGCTGACCGGTCGCGGGACCGGTCGCTGACCGGTCGCGGGACCGGTCGCTGGTCGGTCGCGGGACCGGAGCCGCGTACGCTCCGCCGCATGACGAGCGACGACGCGACGATGCCGACCTTCGTGGCCACCGTGCTGCAGTCCCCGGAACCCCTGCGGCTCGCCCGGTTCTCCGGCGCGCTCACGGGCTGGACCGTGCCCGAGGACGACCCGACCTGGGCGCGGGTGCGGCCGGCGGACGGGGCCGGGCTGTCGGTGCAGTACGACCCCGAGTACGTCGCCCCGGTGTGGCCGAGCGAGTCCGGCACGCAGAACATGCAGCTGCACCTGGACTTCCAGGTGGAGGACCTGCCCGGCGCCGTCGAGCGTGCCGTCGGCCTCGGTGCGCGCGAGGCTGCGTACCAGCCGCAGGACGACGTGCGGGTACTGCTCGACCTCGACGGACACCCGTTCTGCCTGTTCCTGCCCGGCGCCTGACGCGCCACCGTGCCGCCGCGTGGCCGCCGTGCGGTCGCGCGGCGGGGGCCGGGCGTCCGGGCGGCTCAGTCCGTCGCGGCGAGCACGGCCTCACGCGTCCGCGGGTCGCCGAGGATCCGGAAGTGTCCACCGACCGGGAGCCGGACGTTGGTGGCCCCCGCGAGCTCGCTGCCCTCCGGGATGAGCGTGTCGAAGACGCCGTACACGGACGTGATCCGCGCGTTCACCTCGAGCTCCCGCCCCATCGCGGCGAGCACCGGGTCCGCGGCGCGGAACGCCCGGAGGTGCGGCACCGGCGCCAACCGGGCGAGCGAGGACCCGCCGAACGGCGTCGAGACGGCGACCATCCGGTCGATGCGGCGGTCGGGGTCGAGCGACGCCATCGCGTACTTCCCGATCAGCCCGCCCTTGCTGTGCGTGACGAGCAGCACCCCGCGGAGGTCGTGCTCGTCGAGGTGTGCCACGACCTCCCGTGCGGACGCCGGCACCGGGCGCACGTTGTGGCGCAGGACGGG
>NZ_BACW01000602.1:0-12747 GCF_000333315.1 Curtobacterium sp. B8 | reverse complement strand
ATCGCGCACCCTGCTGGCCCTCGTACGCGCCGGTGCCCGCCACGAGGTCGCTCGGCTGCTTGTACTCCTCACACCCGACGCAGTAGAAGCCCTCGAACTCGCCCGCGTAGATGAAGCCGTCGTCGTACAGCTTCTGCAGGAACGCGGTCACCCCGCGCTCGTGCCGCTCGTCGGTCGTGCGGATGAAGTCGTCGTTCGCGATGTCGACGGTGTCGAGCAGCGGCTTCCAGGCGTCGGTGACGAGTCGGTCCGCCCACTCCTTCGGAGTGACGTCGTTCGCCGACGCGGTGCGCAGGATCTTCTGCCCGTGCTCGTCGGTGCCGGTCAGCAGCCAGGTGTCGTCCCCGCGCTGCCGGTGCCAGCGCGCGAGCACGTCCGCGGCGACCTCGGTGTACGCGTGCCCGATGTGCGGCACGTCGTTCACGTAGAAGATCGGCGTGGTGATGCTGAAGGAGGACCCGTCGGACATGCCGACCATCCTACGGGCGCGCGGAGCGCGCATGACGCGCCTGTGGACAAGTCGGACTGGAGGCACGTGGCGGGCCCGCCCCGCGCCTCCAGGCCGCTGATCGGCACGTTACTTCGCGGCCAGCGCGCCCTCGTAGAGGTCCCGCTTGGACAGGCCGGTCGCGTCCGCGACCGCGGTCGCTGCCTCCTTCATCCGGGCCCCGGCGGCGACCCGTTCGAGCACGAGGCGGACCCCGTCCTCGATGCTCGTGACGTCGAGTGCGCCGGTCGAGCCCTCGACGACGATGCAGATCTCGCCGCGGACCCCGTCGGCCGCCCACGCGGCGAGCGCGGCGAGCGAGTCGCGGCGGACCTCCTCGTGCAGCTTCGTGAGCTCGCGGCAGACGACCGCACGGCGCTCGTCGCCGAAGCCCGCCGCCATGTCCGCCAGCGTGTCGGCGAGCCGGTGCGGCGACTCGAAGAAGACCATCGTCCGCTGCTCGCCCGCGAGGGACGCGAACAGGCGGCGTCGCTCGCCGCCCTTGCGCGTCGGGAACCCCTCGAAACTGAAGCGGTCGGTCGGCAGCCCGGACACCGCGAGCGCCATGAGCACGGCCGACGGACCGGGCAGGGCGGTGACCGTGACGCCGGCGGCTGCCGCGGCCTCGACCAGGGGGAAGCCCGGATCGCTGATGGCGGGCATGCCGGCGTCGGTGAGGACCACGACGTCCTCGTCCCGTGCGAGTTCGACGACCTCGGCGGCCTTCGCTCGCTCGTTGTGCTCGTGGAGGGCGATGAGCCGCGGTCGGTTCTCGATGCCGAGCGCCCGCATGAGGTGGATCGCGGTGCGGGTGTCCTCCGCAGCGACGACCGTGGCGTTCGAGAGGGTCTCGACGAGACGGCGTGACGCGTCTCCGAGGTTGCCGATGGGGGTGGCTGCGAGGACGATCACCTCCCCATTGTCGCCGCAGTGCCGTCGTCCGGTGGTCGCAGCGGGGTCATGGGACGCGTCCGTAGGATGTGCGCGATGACCAGCGAGCTGACCGACGACCGCCGGGACGTGACGGAACACCCGACCGGCTCGCGCCTCGACGACTGGTGGGCGCACGTGCTCCGCACCGGGACCCGTGTCGCGGTGTGGCGCTGGACCGGCCCGCTCGCCGTGACCCTGCTCGCCGCCGTCCTCCGTCTGGTCGGGCTGGGACACCCGCACTCGCTCGTGTTCGACGAGACCTACTACGTCAAGGACGGCTGGTCGATCGTCCACCTCGGGTACGAGGGCACCTGGCCGGCGAACCCGTCCGGCGACGGCGCACCGACGACGGACCAGCGGTTCGCGGACGGCCAGACCGGCATCTTCTCGAGCGCCGCCGAGTTCATCGCGCATCCGCCGCTCGGCAAGTACCTCATCGGGCTCGGCATGCTGCTGTTCGGGGCGGACGACTCGTTCGGCTGGCGCTTCACCGTCGCCGTGCTCGGCATCGCGACCGTGTTCCTGACCGCGGTGATCGCCCGCTCGCTGTTCCGTTCCACCCTGATCGGCACGCTCGCCGGCTTCCTGCTCGCGATCGACGGCCAGGCGATCGTGCTGTCGCGCGTGACCCTGCTCGACGGCATCGTGACGTTCTTCGTCGTGCTCGGGTTCGGCGCGCTGCTCCTCGACCGCCGATGGACCGAGCGGCGGCTGGACGCCTGGATCGCGCGACGGACCGCCGCCGGGCGGGACACGCTCTGGGGGCCGTTCCTCTGGTGGCGGCCGTGGTTGATCGCGATGGGACTCGCGCTCGGGCTCGCGACCGCGACGAAGTGGTCGGGGATGTTCTTCCTGGCGTTCTTCGCGGTGTACTCGGTGCTCAGCGACATGATGATGCGGCGGCGAGCGGGCGTCGAGTTCTGGTCGTCGAGCGCGTTCCTGCAACAGGCTCCGGTGTCGTTCCTCCTCACCGTGCCCATCGCCGCCGCCACGTACCTGGCGTCGTGGACGGGCTGGTTCGTGTCGAAGGACGGGTGGGACCGGGACTGGATCGGCTCCGAGGGTGGGCAGCGCTGGACCGGGCTGCTCGCGTGGGTGCCGGACAGCCTGCAGAACTGGTGGCACTACCAGTCCGAGATCTACGGCTTCAACATCGGCCTGCACACCCCGCACTCGTACCAGGCGAACCCGCTGCTCTGGCTCGTCATGCAGCGCCCGACGTCGATGTACTACGTCGGGACGGACGCCGGACAGGCCGGCTGCACGGCCTCCCGGTGCGGCGAGGCCATCACGGGGATCGCGAACCCGTTCATCTGGTACGCCTCGGTCATCGCGGTGGTGGCGCTGCTCGTGCTCTGGTTGCTCCGCCGACGCTGGGAGTACGGCTTCGTCCTGCTCGGCGTCGCCGCGGGCTACCTGCCCTGGCTGATGTACGTGAACCGGACGGTGTTCCAGTTCTACACGATCGCCTTCGAGCCCTTCATGGTGATGGCGCTCGCGGCGGCGATCGGTCTGGTGCTCGGACGCCGGACGGACGAACGGTCACGTCGGACCCGGGCGATCGTCTGGGTCGGCGTGTACCTCGGCGTCGTCGTGCTCGCATCGGTGTACTGGTACCCGATGTGGACGGCGATCCAGATGCCGTGGGACTTCATCCGGTCGCACTACTGGATGCCGAGCTGGCTGTAGCCGTCGCCGTCCCGGCGCCGAGCCGCGCGTCAGCCGGTGTTGCTCAGTTCGCGGGCTGCATGGCCCGCTCGAGGGCTTCGCGGTCGAGCGGTGTGCCGAGCATCGGGTCGGCGTGCTCCGGCGGCATCACCCCGTCGATCAGCACCTGCGCGTACCGCCGCCACGCGTCGGGGTCGGTGGCGCGGGTGGTGTCCGCGACGACGCCGAGCATCTGGGTCAGCATCGGCAGGTCGCGGTAGTCGAAGCCGTCCCGCACGACTCCGGCGGCCTTCGCACGCCCGATGATCTCGGAGACCTGGGTCTCGAGCCGGTTGCGCTCCTCGACGATCGACGGCCGGGCCTTGCCGGCGCGGACGATGGCGTCGGCGAGGGCACGGTCACGTGCCCGGAACTCGAACACGCCCATCAGGTACACGCGGAGGGACTCGCGCGGGTCGAGCTCTCCGGCGGCGCGCGCCGCCACGCCGTTCATCGCCTCGAACTTGGTGGCGAGCAGCGCCTCGATCAGGGAGTCCTTGTCGGCGAAGCGGCGGTACACCGTGCCCACGCCGACGCCCGCTTCGTGCGCGATGTCGTTGAGCGTGACCGAGAGCCCGCGCTCCGCGAAGCACCGACGCGCCGTCTGCAGGATCAGTTCGCGGTTGCGTGCCGCGTCCGCGCGCAGGGGGCGATCGACGTCGGTGGTGCTCACGACGGCCACCGTAGTTGAACTTTCTGGGAATAAGCGGATGCAGGCCTTCCGTTTCGGTCTACACTGGTCGCAAGCGGATGCAGGGCATCCGTTTCACCCCCGGTCGATCCGACCACCTCATCCCCCTCCACCTTCCAGAAGGAGGCTGCCCGTGACGGCAGAACAGACGGCGCCGACCCCGACCGGGTCAGCGCCCACCCAGACTCCCCGGCAGACCGGCACCCCCGCCCGCTCCGACCACCGCTGGATCGCCCTGGCGGTCATCGCACTCGCGCAGCTGATGGTCGTGCTCGACGCCACGATCGTGAACATCGCGCTGCCGTCGGCACAGGCGGACCTCGACTTCGGCACCGACCAGCGGCAGTGGATCGTCACCGCCTACTCGCTCGCGTTCGGCTCGCTCCTGCTGCTCGGCGGACGCCTGGGCGACCTGTTCGGGCGCAAGAACACGTTCATCATCGGCCTCGTCGGCTTCGCGGTCGCCTCGGTCCTCGGCGGCCTCGCCGACTCGTTCGGGCTCCTGGTCGCCGCCCGGGCGCTGCAGGGCGTCTTCGGCGCCCTGCTCGCTCCGTCGGCGCTCGGCATGCTGACGACGACCTTCCGCGACCCGAAGGAGCGCGGTCGCGCGTTCGGCATCTTCGGCTCGATCGCCGGGTCCGGTGCCGCACTCGGGCTGCTGCTCGGCGGCGTGCTCACCGAGTACGCCTCGTGGCGCTGGTGCCTCTACGTCAACGTGGTCTTCGCGGTGCTCGGCGTGATCGGTGCGCTGGTGTTCATGGCGAAGCCGCCGAAGGTCGACCGGCCCCGCATCGACGTCGCCGGTGTGGTCGCCATCACGGCGGGCCTCGTCGGGATCGTCTACGGGTTCTCGAACGCCGAGACCAACGGCTGGGACGACCCGGTCACGATCGTCATGCTCGCAGCCGGCGTGCTGCTGGTCGCCGCGTTCGTGTTCATCGAGACCCGGGTGGCGCACCCGCTGCTGCCCCTGCGGGTCGTCCTCGACCGCGATCGCGGCGGGTCCTACGTCGCGATCGGCCTCGTGGCGATCGGCATGTTCGGGATCTTCCTGTTCCTCACGTACTACCTCGAGCAGACCCTCGGGTTCAGCTCGCTGCAGACCGGTCTGGCGTTCCTGCCCATGCCGCTCTCGATCATCGTGTCGTCGACCCAAGTAGGTGGCCGACTCCTGCCGCGCGTGGGGCCGAAGGTGTTGGTCTTCGCCGGTGGGCTCGTCGCGGCGACCGGCCTCCTCCTGCTCCTGCGCACCGACCTCGACAGCACCTACGCGGGCACCGTGCTGCCGGCGCTCGTCGTGATCGGGCTCGGCATGGGCACGATCTTCTCGTCCGCGATCAACACGGCGACGACCGGGGTCGCCCGGGCCGACGCGGGGGTGGCGTCCGCGACCGTCAACACGATGCAGCAGATCGGCGGCTCGATCGGGACGGCACTGCTCTCGACGATCTTCGCCGACGTCGTGAAGAACAGCTTGTCGGGGCTCTCCGCGGCACCGACCAAGGTGCAGCAGGCGCAGGCGGTGCTCGACGGCTACCACGTCGCGTTCGGCATCTCGGCCGGCGTCCTCGTGCTGGTCGCCCTCGCGGGGGGACTGCTCATCAACCGGCAGTCCGTCCGGCTGGCGAAGCTCGAGCACGCGGCGGCGACCGCGACGGGGAGCATCGCGGCCGCGGCGCACTAGGGCTGCGGCCCACCGTCGCGGTGGCGCGGGCAGGCTCCGACGGCCGTTGGCCGCAGCGCCAGCGCCTGCGCAACTGGTCATCGAACGACCCGCTCGGCGATCTGCCGGGCGGGTCGTTCGCGTCGTGTGCGGTGTTCGGCGTGTGCTGCCGCGGGGGTCCGGGTCGCCGCCGTCGAACGACGTCACCGCTGTCGTCCGGCGCGCCGCTGTCGAACGACGCCACCGCTGCCGAACGACGCCACCGCTGTCGGACGACGACGGCGGGGTCGTTCCGCAGCGACCGGCGCCGCGGGGGTCCGGCGCGCCGCTGTCGAACGACGACGCCGCTGTCGGACGACACGGTCGCCGTGGAACGACGCCACCGCCGTCGAACGACACCACCGCCGTCACACGACACCACCGCTGTCGGACGACGACCGCGCGGTCGTTCCGCAGCGACCGACGCCGCGGGCGTCCGGCGCGCCGCTGTCGGACGACACCACCGCCGTCGAACGACACCACCGCTGTCGAACGACGACCGCGCGGTCGTTCCGCAGCGACCTCGATCCGAATCACGCGGCACCGATGAGGCTGCGATTGCGCACTGTTGCGGTTCCCCTCGCAGGCGTCAGGGGTCGTCGTTATCGTGTGCCGCATGGCCCCCGTCCTGACCTCGCCGCTCGTGTCGACGCAGTGGCTCGCAGACCACCTCGGTGCTGACGAACTCATCGTGCTCGACGCCTCGGTGCGTTCGACGGGGACCGGCCTCGACACCACGTGGGCTCCGGCGGCGGACGCCTACGAGCGGCGCGGACACGTCCCGGGAGCGCGGTACGCCGACCTCCTCGGTGACTTCTCCGCTCCCGACACCGCCGTCCCCTTCACCCGGCCGGACGCAGAACGCTTCGAGTCCGCGGCGCGACAGCTCGGCGTCACGAACACCGCGACGGTCGTGGTCTACGACGACGGCGTCGGGCAGTGGTCGGCCCGACTCTGGTGGATCTTCCGCTCGTTCGGCTTCGACTCGGTGGCGGTGCTCGACGGCGGCTTCACGAAGTGGCGGGACGAGGGCCGTCCGGTCCGCATCGGCTCGCTCGCGACCGCCGCTGCCGCGGCACGGGATGCGTTCCTCGCAGCAGAGGAACGCCCGCTCTGGGTCGACCACGATCGCGTCCTCCGCGCCGCGACGGGGACGGAGCCGGCAGCGCTGGTCCTCGCTGCCGACGAGTCCGCCCTCGGCGCCGGTCACGCTCCGGTGATCCCCGGCTCCACGGCGATCCCGGTCGGCACCCTCGTCGACCCCGACACGAACGCGTACCGGAAGGGTCCTGCACTCGCGGCGGCGTTCGCCGAGGTCATCGACGCCGAGGAGATCGTCACCTACTGCGGCGTCGGGACGGCAGCGTGCGTCGACGCCCTCGCGCTCACCGTCCTCGGGCACGACCGCGTGCAGGTGTACGACGGATCGCTGCTCGACTGGTGGCGCCGCGAGCCGGAGGCCGTCGCGTCCTGACGGCGCCCAGCGCGGGAACGCCGCGCCGCACGCGGGCTGCGCGACGGGCGAGACCGACGAGACGGACCGGCCGCACTACCGTTGCACCATGAGCACCAGACGAGCGGTCGTCCTCGGCGGCACCGGCGGTATCGGCTCCGCCGTGGCGCAGTACCTGCTCGACTCCCCCGACGACTGGCAGGTCGAGGTCGTCTCCCGCCGCGGCGGCCCCGTCGCCGACGCCCTCGTGGCCGACGGCGCCACCTCGACGCTCGGCGACCGACGGGACACCGCGCTGCTCCGGGCGCTCCTCCGCCCCGGCACCGACCTCGTCGTGGACACTGTGGGACGCACCCGGGACGACGCCCTCCAGCTGCGGCCGTTCCTCGACGACGCGGGTTCGACGGTGTTCATCTCGTCGAAGGCCGTCTACGTCGACGACCAGGGTCGACACGGCAACTCGGTGGAGCGTCCGGTGTTCGCGGGTCCGGTGTCGGAACTGCAGCCGACGGTCGTGCCGAACGACGCCGACCCGACCAGCCGTGACGGCTACGGCGCAGCGAAGGTCGCCGCCGAGCAGGTGCTCCTCGACCACGGTGCACCGGTCACCGTGCTGCGGCCCTCGAAGGTGCACGGCCCGCACATCGGGCGGCCGCGGGAGTGGTTCGTCGTCCGTCGAGCGCTCGACGGTCGGGAGCGGATCCTGCTCGCCGACCACGGCCGCGGCGTCGACCACACGACAGCGGCGAACGGCATCGCCAGCCTGGTCGGGCTCGTCGCCGAGCAGCCCGACCGGCGGATCCTCAACGTGGCGGACGACACCGCTCCGAGCGTGCTCGAGATCGTCCGGACGGTCGCCGGGCACCTCGACCACGCGTTCGACGAGGTCCTCCTCGACGAGGACGCGCCGGCGTTCGTCGGCGTGACGCCCTGGTCGTCGGCGACGCCGTTCGTCCTCGACACGTCGGCCGCGCGGGCGCTCGGGTGGCAGCCGCCCGCGTTCGGGTCGGCGGTGGTGCCCGAGCTGGACTGGTTGGTCGACACGGCGCACCGGGTCCCGGCCGGGGGCGACGTGCCCTGGGCCGGCGACCCGTTCTGGGAGCGGATGTTCGACTACGGCCCGGAGGACGCGGCGCTCGCGCTCCTCATGCTCGGCCGGGGCTGACCACGTGACACGGTCCGAGGTCCTCTTCGTCGGCGGCCGATCCGGGGTCGGGAAGTCCACGGCCGCGGAGGCCCTGCACGACCTCCTCGTCGCCGGCGACGTCCGTCACGTCGTGATCGAGGGGGACGCCCTGGATCTCGCTCACCCGGCGCCCCACGTCGAGCACCCCGAGGCGCACCTCGCGGAGCGCAACCTCGCGACCTTGTGGAGCCGGTACCGGGAGCTCGGACACCACCGGCTCATCTTCACGAACACGGTCGCGGTCCTCGAGCAAAACGCACTCGCACGGGCGATGGGCGACGATCCGGTCGTGACCGCCGTGCTCCTCCGAGCAGGCGACGAAGCCACAGCGGACCGCCTGCGTCGACGGTCAGGGGGTCGCCTCCCCGAAGCGCAGATGGCGCACAGCGCCAGGACGGCCGGGAGGCTCGACACGGCCGCCCGGGACGACGTCACCCGGGTGGACACCGACGACCTGACCCCGGAGGACGTCGCGCGCCGGCTCGCGGTGCTCACGGGTTGGCTCCTCCCCCAGCAGGGTGTGGACGACGCTGATCCGTCCACAGCCGACGGCTGACGCTGTGCTGCACAGGCCGGGCGGGGCAGGCTGGCCCCATGAGCGACAACCGCCTCGACTCCGCAGTCAGCCCCTACCTGCGCCAGCACGCCGACAACCCGGTCGATTGGCGTGAGTGGAGCCCCGAGGCCTTCGCGGAGGCACGCGAGCGAGACGTGCCGGTCCTCGTGTCGATCGGATACGCCACCTGCCACTGGTGCCACGTCATGGCGCGGGAGAGCTTCTCCGACCCGGCGGTGGCCGAGCTCCTGCGGCAGGACTTCGTCGCCGTGAAGGTCGACCGGGAGGAACGCCCCGACGTCGACGCCAGCATGATGGCCGCGGCGAGCGCCTTCACCGGGCAGCTCGGCTGGCCGCTGACCGTCTTCACCACGCCGGACGCGCACGTGTTCTTCGCCGGGACCTACTTCCCGCCGGAGCCCGTGCAGCAGGTCCCGTCGTTCCGCCAGGTGGTCGGCGCCGTGCTCGACGCGTGGCGTGACCGGCGGGACGAGGTCGACGCGAACGCGTCCGCCATCGCGACGGCGATCCGGCAGGGGGCCGAGGCCGACGCGACCGCTTCCGGAGGTGCCGAGTCAGACGGAGACGAGCCGGGCCTCCCGTCCGTCGATGCGGTCCGCGGTGTCCTCGACCAGCTGCTCCAGGCGGAGGACACCACGTACGGCGGTTTCGGTGGTGCCCCGAAGTTCCCGAGTGCCCCGCTGCTGGAACTGCTCGGCGACCTCGCTGCGGACGGTGCGGAGGGGGCCGGCGGCCTCCTCGAGCGCACGCTCGCCGTGATCAGCCGGTCGGAGCTCACCGACGAGGACGGCGGCGTCTTCCGCTACGCGACGCGGCGCGACTGGAGCGTGCCGCACTACGAACGGATGCTCTACGACAACGCCGGACTGCTGGCCGTGGCCGGTGCCGAGCAGGCCCGGGGCATCGCGTCCTTCCTCCGCGACACGCTCCGCCGACCCGACGGCGCGTTCGTGGCGGCACAGGACAGCGAGTCCACGATCGACGGGCGTCGGGTCGAGGGCGAGTGGTACCGACGGCCCGTCGCCGAGCGCGCGACGCTCGACCCGCCGCCGCTCGACGACCAGGTGCTCACGGGGTGGAACGGGCTCGCGGTCAGGGGCCTGGCGATCGCCGGCGCCCGGCACGACGACGACGCGATGATCGCCCTGGCCCGGGGAGCAGCCGACGCGGTCCTCGGCGTCCACGTGCGGGACGGTCACGTCGCCGTCCGGTCGAGCTCGTCGCGCGGGGTCTCGACCGCTCCGCCGACGGTGGAGGACGTCGGGCTCCTCGCCGAGGGGCTCCTCGAGCTGGCGCTCGCCACCGGCGAGGTGTCGTACGCGTCCGTCGCGCGCGGCCTCGTCGACGACGGCCTGGCCGGGCGGTTCGCGGTGGACCCGGTCCTCGACGCCGCCGGGACCGCGACCGGTGAGCAGCCGCAGACCGCCCTCCGTTCGGGCACGGTGGGCCTGGCGTCCGCCGCGGCGACGATCGCCGCGCTGACCGGGGAGTACTCGTACCGCGCCGCGGCGGAGCGACTCGTGGCGGACCGCGCAGCCTCCGGCACCGAACGACCCCTGGGGTACGCGGACGCCCTCGGGCTCGCGCTGTTCCTCGGCCGGGCGTCGCGGGAGGTCGTGGTGGTCGCCTCGGACGGTGCCCACCCGATGCGGCAGACCGCTCGCGCGGCCCGGCAGCCCGGTACCGTCACCGCCACGGTCACGCCCGCGCAGGCCGAGGCGTGGGCTGCGGCCGGCTTCGCGCTGTTCGCGTCGCGGAGCGGGCTCGACCCGGCCGCGTACGTCTGCCACGACCGCGTGTGCGCGCTGCCCGCACGCACGGCCGACGACCTCGTCGGCCAGCTCGGCCGGTGAGCACCGTGTCCGGCGGAGGCGGCGGGTCCCTCGAGAGCGCACCGGACAGGTATCCTGGAATGCTCATGTCCGACATGCCCGTCATCACGTACCCGCCCGAGCTGCCCGTCTCGCAGCGGCGGGACGACATCGCTGCTGCGATCCGCGATCACCAGGTCGTGATCGTCGCCGGTGCCACGGGTTCCGGCAAGACGACGCAGCTGCCGAAGATCTGCCTCGAGCTCGGACGCGGGTCGATCGGGCACACGCAGCCCCGGCGCATCGCCGCCCGCACGATCGCGGAGCGGGTGTCCGAGGAGCTCGGCGGTGAGCTCGGCGACCTCGTCGGGTACCAGGTCCGCTTCACGGACAAGGTGTCGGCGAACACGAAGATCAAGCTGATGACGGACGGGATCCTCCTCAACGAGATCCACTTCGACCGTGACCTGAAGCGCTACGACACGATCATCATCGACGAGGCGCACGAACGCTCGCTGACGATCGACTTCCTGCTCGGCTACCTCAAGCGACTGCTGCCGCGTCGCCCGGACCTCAAGGTCGTCATCACCAGCGCGACGATCGACCCCGAGTCGTTCTCGCAGCACTTCGGCGGCGCCCCGATCATCGAGGTGTCCGGTCGCACCTACCCGGTCGAGGTGCGCTACCGACCGCTCGTGGCGGAGGACACCGACGACCGCGACGGTCGCGACGACGACGAAGACGACCCGCGGACCGACGACCACGGCTCCGGCGGTTCCCCCGACGACCGCGACGTCCTGCAAGGCATCACCGATGCGCTCGACGAACTCGCGCGCGAAGACCCGGGCGACGTGCTCGTGTTCCTCTCCGGCGAGAACGAGATCCGCGACGCGCAGGAGGCCATCGAGGGCAAGCGCTACCCGGGCACCGAGGTCCTCCCCCTCTACGGCCGACTGTCCGCCGCCGACCAGCACCGGGTGTTCGAGCGACGCAGCACGCCGGGCGTCCGACGCCGCGTGGTGCTCGCCACGAACGTCGCCGAGACCTCCCTGACCGTGCCCGGCATCAAGTACGTCGTCGACACGGGGACCGCCCGCATCTCGCGCTACTCCCCGCGCGCGAAGGTCCAGCGCCTCCCGATCGAGGCGATCAGCCAGGCCAGCGCCAACCAGCGCTCCGGTCGTGCCGGCCGCACGAGCGCGGGCATCGCGATCCGCCTGTACTCCGAGGACGACTTCGATCGGCGGCCGGAGTTCACCGACCCCGAGATCCTCCGCACGAACCTCGCCGCGGTGATCCTGCAGATGATCTCGCTCGGCTTCGGCGACATCGAGCGGTTCCCGTTCCTCCAGCCGCCGGACTCCCGGGGCGTGAAGGACGGCCTCGACCTGCTCCGTGAGCTGCGCGCGGTGGACGGGGACGGCCGCATCACGAAGACCGGCCGCCAGCTGACCCGGCTGCCGATCGACCCGCGTCTCGGTCGGATGGTGCTCGAGGCCGGCCGGCAGGGCGTCGGCCGCGAGGTCATCGCCGTCGTCAGTGCCCTCAGCATCCAGGACCCGCGCGAACGTCCGCTCGAGAAGCGTGCCCACGCCGACCAGCTGCACGCCCGCTTCGCCGACCCGACGAGCGACTTCCTCACGCTGTTGAACCTCTGGAACCACATCGAGGACAAGCAGGACGAGCTGTCGTCCAGCGCGTTCCGCCGACTCTGCAAGGCCGAGTTCCTGAACCACCTCCGCATCCGCGAGTGGCAGGACCTGTACCGGCAGCTCGTCCGCGCCGCGAAGCAGGTCGACGTGCGCGTGGCCCAGTCACGCAGTGAGGACGGCGACGCGGTGCACCGGTCCCTCCTCGCCGGACTCCTCAGCCAGATCGGTCTCCGCGACCGCGAGAAGCGCGACTACCTCGGCTCCCGCAACGTCCGGTTCGTGGTGTTCCCGGGCAGCGTCCTCGCCAAGAAGCAGCCCGACGCCGTGATGGCCGCCGAACTCGTCGAGACGAGCCGGCTCTTCGCCCGCACGGTCGGGAAGATCGACCCCGCCTGGGTGGAGCCGCTCGCCGGCGACCTCCTGAAGCGCACCTACGGTGAGCCGCACTGGGAGAAGAAGCAGGGCGCGGTGGTCGCGTACGAGCGCGTGACCCTCTTCGGCGTCCCCGTCGTGCAGCGTCGCCGCGTCCAGTACAAGCGGGTCGACCC
>NZ_BACW01000603.1:0-1655 GCF_000333315.1 Curtobacterium sp. B8 | reverse complement strand
GCCCGGCCGTCCCGCCGAACTCCGCAGACCCCCACCACGACAAAGAACGCTCTCGATGACAACCGCCGAAAAGAAGCCGTGGCCGCCCTGTGGGCCCTGGTCGTCGGCTTCTTCATGATCCTCGTCGACTCGACCATCGTGTCGGTCGCCACCCCCACCATCGCCGCGAAGCTGCACGCGGACATCAACGCGGTGATCTGGGTGACGAGCGCGTACCTGCTCGCTTACGCCGTGCCGCTGCTCATCACCGGGCGGCTCGGTGACCGCTTCGGCCCGAAGGCGCTCTACCAGATCGGTCTGGTCGTGTTCACGCTGTCGAGCCTCTGGTGCGGTCTCGCCGGGTCGATCGAGGTCCTCATCCTCGCCCGCGTCGTGCAGGGGCTGGGCGCCGCGATGATGACGCCGCAGACCATGGCCGTGATCACGCGCATCTTCCCGCCGCAGAACCGCGGCGCGGCGATGGGGCTGTGGGGTGCCGTCGCCGGTGTTGCCTCGCTCGTCGGGCCGATCGTCGGCGGCCTGCTCGTGGACGGCTTCGGCTGGGAGTGGATCTTCTTCGTCAACGTGCCGGTCGGCGTCGTCGCGTTCGTGCTCGCGCAGCGGTTCGTCCCGTCGTTCGAGCGGCACGGACACCGGTTCGACTACCTCGGCATCGTCCTGAGCGCGCTCGGCATGTTCCTGCTCGTGTTCGGCATCCAGGAGGGCGAGACCTACGACTGGGGCACCATCACCGGGCCGATCTCGGTGTGGTCACTCATCGTCGCCGGCGTCGTCGTCCTCGCGGGGTTCGTGGTCTGGCAGGGCGTGCAGAAGGGTGAGCCGCTGCTCCCGCTCGGCCTCTTCAAGGACCGCAACTTCACGCTCGCGAACATCGCCATCACCTCGGTGGGCGTCGCGATCTCGTCGTTCGCGCTCCCCATCATGCTGTGGGCGCAGGACGTCCTCACGTTCAGCCCGACCCAGGCCGCGCTGCTGCTCGTCCCGCAGGCCGTCCTGTCCGCCGGGCTCGCGCCGCTCGTGGGCAAGAACCTCAACCGGTGGAGCCTCCGCTGGGTCGCCGCGTTCGGACTCGCGTGCTTCTCGGGCGCGCTGTTCTGGTTCGGCTCGCTGCTCGCCTCGGGTGCCGCGTGGGGCTGGGTGCTCCTGCCGTCGACGCTCCTCGGCCTCGCCAACGCCTGCATGTGGGGTCCGCTGTCGGTCTCGGCCACGCGGAACCTGCCGCCGAAGCTCGCGGGCGCCGGCTCCGGCGTCTACAACACCACGCGGCAGATCGGCGCGGTGCTCGGCTCGGCCGGCATCGCCGCGCTGATCGAGGCCCGGATCACGGCGAACTTCCCGGCGTCCACCGGTGGGACGAGCGCCGGCGGTGCCGAGCAGCAGGTCGGCGCGCTGCCCGCGTTCCTGCAGCAGCCGTTCTCGACGGCCATGGGGCAGTCGCTCGCGCTGCCGGCACTGGTGCTGCTGGTCGGCATCGTCGCGGCACTGTTCCTGGCGAAGCCGAAGCAGACCGTCGCGTGGCAGCAGACCGGGGCCGTGGCGACGCAGGGCTCGGCCGCAGCGGCGCACGAGTCGGCTCCCGGCGATCGACGCGGGGTGCACGCTGCCGCGCCGGCACCGGAGACCCCGGAGGCCGAACTCGCGGCGACCGACCACCA
>NZ_BACW01000604.1:0-4825 GCF_000333315.1 Curtobacterium sp. B8 | reverse complement strand
CTCGTCGGGGACCGCCCGGCCAGCGGCTCTACCGGTCGCTCGGGTTCGAGGACGTCGCACCGAGCCTCGGGATGGCGCTGCCGATCCACTGACCGGCGCGCACGACCGGGCTCAGCGCTCGATGACGTTCTCGAACGGCTGACGTTCCACGAGTGCTGCCACCTGCCGGCGCACCAGCTCGATCGACCGCGGCACGCTGAGGTCGGTGTTCCCGCCCACGTGCGGCGTCAGCACCGTGTTCGGCGTCGTCCAGAGCGGGTGGCCGGCCGGGAGCGGCTCCGGGTCGGTGACGTCGAGCGCCGCCGAGAGCCTGCCGGACCGCAGCTCGGCGACCAGGGCGTCGGTGTCGACCACCTTGCCGCGCGCGACGTTCACCACGAGGGCGCCGTCGGGCAGTGCGGCGAGGAGCTCGGCGTCGACCAGCCCCGCGGTCTCGTCGGTCAGCGGGGTGATGAGCACGAGCACGTCGGTCGCCGCCGCGAGGGTGCGGAGTTCCGCGAAGGAGTGCACCTGCCGGCCGTCCTGCTCGCGTGCCGTCCGGGCCACCACCGTGACCTCGGTGCGGAACGCCTCGAACCGGGTCGCGATGGCCGAGCCGATCGCCCCGTACCCGACGACGGTCACGCGTCGGTCGGCGAGGGACCGCGTCGTCCGGGAGTCCCAGACGCCGGCTGCCCGGTCAGCCTGGAACGCCCCGAGCTCCCGCAGGCTCGTCAGCGCGAGGCCGACCGCGAGTTCGGCGGTCTCGTCGTCGTGGATGCCCCGACCGTTCGCGAGCAGTGCGTGCCCGGGGACGTGCGGGACGGCGTGCTCGTAGCCCGCGCTCGGCAGCTGCAGCAGCGCGAGGTTCGGCAGGTCGTGCACGAACTGCCACCGGTGGCGTCCGGCGAAGTAGAACGGCAGGAGCGTGATCGCGACCTCGTCCGGCCGGTCGAACGGCTGCTCGACGTCCCACACCGCGAGCTCGACGCCCTCGGGTACCGGGCCGAAGCGGTCGACGAGCTCCTGGAACGGGAGGGTGACGACGGGCATCAGGCGATGCCCGTCGTCATCACGCCGGCCGACGCCTGCGCGCCAGCGGACGACCCGCTCAGGAGTCGGTCCGGGGCGAGAAGGACCCGTGGTCGTCGAGCGGGCCGCGACCGACGTAGCCCTCGGTGACGTCCTCGGTGATCACGTCGCCGAAGCGTGCCGGGAGCGTCGCCGCGTGCGTGCCGCGGAGCTCGTCGACGGTGGCCTCGAACGCGCCCTGGACCTCGAGCGACCCGCTCGCGGCGTCGGTCACGCCGATGCGGAGGACCGGGAACCCGCGGCCGTCGCACAGGCCCTGGAACCGGACGTCGTCCTCACGGCGGACCGTCACGATGACGCGGCCCGTCGACTCCGAGAACAGCGCGGTCGCGGTGTCCACACCGTCACGGGTCTCGAGCTCGTCCAGGACGACGCGCGCGCCGATGCCGAAGCGCAGCACGGACTCCGCGAGGGACTGGCCGAGGCCGCCGTCCGCGAGGTCGTGCGCACTCGTCAGCAGCTGCTCGCCCGACGCCGCGTGCAGGAGGTCGGCCAGGGCCTTCTCCTGCTCGAGGTCCACCGCCGGAGGACGGCCACCGAGGTGCCCGTGCACCGTGCCGGCCCAGGCGGAGCCGTCGAGCTCGAGCGCGGTGGTGCCGAGCAGGTAGATGTTGTGGCCGTCGTCCTGCCAGCCGGACGGGACGCGCAGGGCGACGTCGTCGATGATCCCGAGCACGCCGACCACGGGGGTCGGGTGGATCGGGGTCGTGCCCGTCTGGTTGTAGAACGACACGTTGCCGCCGGTGACCGGGATGCCGAGCTCCATGCAGCCGTCGGCCAGGCCCTCGACGGCCTCGGAGAACTGCCACATGACCTCGGGGTTCTCCGGCGAGCCGAAGTTGAGGCAGTCCGTGACCGCGGCCGGGACGGCGCCCGTGACGGCCACGTTGCGGTAGGCCTCGGCCAGCGCCAGGCGGGCGCCCTGCTTCGGGTCGAGCTGGCAGTAGCGGCCGTTCGCGTCCGTGGCGATCGTCACACCGAGCCCGGTCTCCTCGTCGACGCGGATCATGCCGCCGTCGTCGGGGAAGGACAGTGCGGTGTTGCCGAGCACGTACGTGTCGTACTGGTTCGTGACCCAGTTCTTCGACGCGAGGTTCGGCGACCCGAGCAGCTGCAGGAACTGCGCCTTGAGCGCGGGGCCGTCCGCCGGGCGGTCGAGCGAGGCGGCCGTGTCGGCCTGCAGCGCATCGATCCACGTCGGGTAGGCGACGGGACGGTCGTACACGGGACCGTCGACGGCGACCGTGCGCGGGTCGACGTTCACGATCTCCTGACCCTGCCAGTCGATGACGAGGCGACCGGTGCCGGTGACCTCGCCGAGGACGCTGGTCTCGACCTCCCACTTGCCGACCACCGCGAGGAAGTCGTCGAGCTTCTCGGGCCGCACGACCGCCATCATGCGCTCCTGGCTCTCCGACATGAGGATCTCCTCGGCGGTGAGCGTGGGGTCGCGGAGCAGCACGTCGTCGAGCGAGATGTGCATGCCGCCGTCGCCGTTGCTCGCGAGCTCCGACGTGGCGCAGGAGATGCCGGCCGCGCCGAGGTCCTGGATGCCCTCGACGAGCTCCTTCTGGAACAGCTCGAGGCAGCACTCGATCAGGACCTTCTCGGCGAAGGGGTCGCCTACCTGCACGGCCGGACGCTTCGTCGGGCCGCCCTCGGTGAAGGTGTCGGACGCGAGGATCGACGCACCGCCGATGCCGTCGCCACCCGTGCGGGCACCGAAGAGCACGACCTTGTTGCCGGCGCCCGAGGCGTTCGCCAGGTGGAGGTCCTCGTGCCGGAGGACACCGACCGCGAGCGCGTTGACGAGCGGGTTGCCCTGGTACACCGGGTCGAAGTAGGTCTCGCCGCCGATGTTCGGCAGGCCGAGGCAGTTGCCGTAGAACGAGATGCCGCCGACCACGCCGTGCACGACACGCTGCGTGTCCTCGTGCTCGATCGCGCCGAAGCGGAGCTGGTCCATCACGGCGACCGGGCGGGCCCCCATCGAGATGATGTCGCGGACGATGCCGCCGACACCGGTCGCGGCGCCCTGGTAGGGCTCGACGTACGACGGGTGGTTGTGCGACTCGACCTTGAAGGTGACCGCCCAGCCGTTCCCGACGTCGACGACACCGGCGTTCTCGCCCATGCCGACCATGAGGTTCTTCGTCATCTCCGGCGTGACCTTCTTGCCGAACTGGCGGAGGTAGTTCTTGCTCGACTTGTACGAGCAGTGCTCCGACCACATGACGGAGTACATCGCCAGCTCGCCCGAGGTGGGGCGACGGCCGAGGATCTCCTTGATGCGGGCGTACTCGTCGGCCTTGAGCCCGAGCGCCTCGTACGGCTGCTCCTTGTCGGGCGTCGCGGCGGCGTCCTGGACGGTGTCGGGCTTCGGGCGAACGTGTGTCGTCACGGTGGTGTCGTTCCCTGTCACTGGAGTCGTGTCCGTCGTCACTTGACGAGCGTCGACTCGATCACGGAGGTGAAGAAGGTGAGGCCGTCCGTGCCGGAGGCCATCGCCGCGGGGGTGTCCGGGCCGAACCCGGGCTCCGTCGCGTGCTCGGGGTGCGGCATGAGCCCCACGACGTTGCCGCGCTCGTTCGAGACGCCGGCGATGTCGTCGATCGATCCGTTCGGGTTCACGCCGACGTAGCGGAACACGACCTGGCCGTTGTCCTCGATGCGCTTGATCGTGTCGGCGTCCGCGACGAAGCGGCCGTCGGCGTTCTTCAGCGGGATGGTGATCTCCTGCTGGGCCGTGAAGCCGCTCGTCCAGGCGGTCGCGGTGGTCTCGACGCGGAGCTTCTGGTCGCGGCGGATGAACTGCTGATGGGCGTTCCGCGTGTGCGCGCCGGGGACGAGGCGGGCCTCGGCGAGCATCTGGAAGCCGTTGCAGATGCCGAGCACCGGCATGCCCTTGCCGGCGGCGTCGATCACCTCGGCCATGATCGGGGCCTTCGCCGCGATCGCGCCGGCGCGGAGGTAGTCACCGTAGGAGAACCCGCCGGGGAGGACGATGGCGTCGACGCCCTGCAGGTCGTGGTCGCCGTGCCAGAGCGCGACGGGCTCGGCACCGGCGAGTCGGACCGCGCGCTGGGCGTCGCGGTCGTCGAGGGATCCGGGGAAGGTGATGACGCCGATCTTCATCGGGTCACTGGCCCTCGACGCTGACCGAGACGACGTCCTCGATCACGGCGTTCGAGAAGACGTCGGCCGCGATCGCGCGGACCTCGGCGAGCTTCGCGTCGTCGACCGGGCCGTCGACGGCCACCTCGAAGCGCTTGCCGATGCGGACGTTGGTCAGGTCGGCCTTGCCGAGACGGGCGAGCGCGTTGCCCACCGCCTTGCCCTGGGGGTCGAGAATCTCGGCCTTGGGCATGACCTCGACGACGATCGTTGGCACGTGTTCACTCCAGCACTTCGGGGATGGGTGGGACGAGACCAGTCTAGGCGGCGGGCGCGACGCGCCCGACCGCTTGTGGAGAAGTGTTCGGGAGCGTATATTCCAAGTCGAATAGTCGCATTCGAACACCGGACTGGAGGCACGGATGGCGTCGCTCACACCGCTCGCGTTCGCCGCGCTCGGGCTCCTCGCCGAAGCGCCCATGCACCCGTACGAGATGTTCCAGACGATGCTGCAGCGTCGCGAGGACCAGAACGTGAAGGTCCGGCCCGGCACGCTGTACCACCAGATCGGTCGCCTCGTCGACCTCGGCTACGCCGAGGCGCTCGGCACGGCGCGCGAGGGCAACCGCCCGGAACGCAC
>NZ_BACW01000605.1:0-8544 GCF_000333315.1 Curtobacterium sp. B8 | reverse complement strand
GCGGTCTTCGGGTTCGACAGCTCACCCGCGACCAGCTCCTGCTTGAGCTCGATCGCGATGAGGAGGAAGAACACGGCGAGCAGGCCGTCGCTGATCCAGTGCGACACCGAGAGGTCGAGGCCGATCGCGCCCCACGGGGAGTGGGCGTCGAGCGCGCGTTCGAGCCCGGGGCCGAGCGGGGAGTTCGCGACGGCGAGGCCGAGGACGGCCGCGACGAGCAGGGCGACGGCGCTGAAGCGCGGGGAACGGAGGAGGGACGACATGGAGCTCCGGTTCGATGGGTCGGGGAACGGTCCGTCGACCAGACTTCCCGACACGCCACATCCAGTGTACCGGACGCCCCTGACACCGATCCCCGGCCGGTGCGCTCGTGCGAGCATGGCCGCATGAGTGCCCTCACCGACCTCGCGGCCGTCGTGGACCGTCTGCTCGCCCCCGAGGGTGGGTGTGTGTGGAACCGGGAGCAGACCCACGCGTCCCTCGCCCGGTACGCCGTGGAGGAGGTCTACGAACTCGTCGACGCCATCGACGACGCGGACGAGGCCGAACTCCGTGAAGAACTCGGCGACGTGCTCTACCAGGTCGTGCTGCACGCGGGGATCGCGGAGACGTTCGACCTCGAGGACGTCGCGGCGAGCGTCCGGGACAAGATGGTCCGACGGCACCCGCACGTCTTCGGCGACGAGCGCGCGGACACGGTCGCGGAGGTCGAGCGCGTCTGGCGTGCGGCGAAGGCGGCCGAGAAGGCCTCGCGGCGGAGCGTCCTCGACGGGGTCCCGCGGGCGATGCCGCCGCTCGAACGTGCCGTGAAGCTGCTGGAACGCCTGGAGGCGCGGGTCGACACCGACACGCTCGTCGCGTCCCTGGGTGCGCGGGTCGACGTCGAGGGCGTGGCAGACGGTTCCGCGGACGGCACGGGGTCGGTGACGGCCGCGACGATCGCGGGCGCGGGTCGGGTGGACCTCGGGTGGGGGATCGGAGCGCTGCGTGCCGTGGCGGAGGCTCGGGAGGACGGCGTCGACCCGGTCGCCAGTCTCCGTGCTGCCGTCGCTGCGCTCGAGGTCGAGGGGCGTCGGGCCGGGGCCTGAGCGGGGCCTGACCAGCGGGGTCTCGCGAGCCGTGCGCGGAGGGGAGTGCGGGCGTCCTCCCAACCCGAAAAAAGGAGGACGCCCGCGAGCGGGCCGCGCGCACCTCCAGGGAATCGAGGGACGCGCGGGATGCCCGCTCACCGCGGGGCACACTGCAGCACGTTGCCCTCGCGATCGGTCCGGAGTGGATCAGGCACTTCGGACCGACGTTCTGCACTCACAATATCAGCGGACACCGGACGGCGCAAACGCGTGTTGCTGGTCTGGCAGGATTGCGACATGGCGACGACCGTGACGGCCCCCCGTGGCATGCGTGACTTCCTCCCCGCGGACAAGGCGCGTCGGGAGCACGTGCTCGGGGTGGTCCGCGGCGTCTACGCGCGGCACGGTTTCGACGAGATCGAGACGCCGGTGGTCGAGGACGCGGCACGGCTGCACTCCGGGCTCGGCGGGGACAACGAGAAGCTCGCGTTCGCCGTGATGAAGCGCGGTCTGAGCGTCGAGGACCTCCGGTCGGCCGAGGCCCCGCTCGACCTCGCGGACCTCGGGCTCCGGTTCGACCTGACGGTGCCGCTCGCCCGGTTCTACGCGTCGCACCGTGCCGAACTGCCGACGGTGTTCCGCTCCGTCCAGATCGCCCCCGTGTGGCGCGCAGAGCGCCCGCAGAAGGGGCGTTACCGCCAGTTCGTGCAGTGCGACATCGACATCCTCGGGGAGCCCGGACAGCTCGCCGAGATCGAGCTCATCCGGGCGACGACCGACGCCCTCGACGCCCTCGGCGTGTCCGGGACGTCGATCCGGATCAACGATCGTCGGATCCTGCTCGGGCTGCTCGCCTCGTGGGGGATCACGGAGCCCGCCGCAGCGGACCGCGCCCTGATCACGGTCGACAAGCTCGACAAGATCGGCGCGGACGGCGTCGCCGCGGAACTCCGCGAGACCACCGGCTCCGAGCTCCCCGGACTCGAGGACACCATCCCCGCGCTCGAGCGGGCGGACTGGGACTCGGTCTCCGGTGCCGACTGGCTCGACCAGGACGCCTTCGCCGACCTCGCCCGACTCCGGTCGGCGCTCGACGGGGTGGACCTCCGTTTCGACCCGACGCTCGTCCGCGGCATGGGCTACTACACCGGCACCATCTTCGAGGTCGCGCACCCCGACTTCGGCTACAGCCTCGGCGGCGGCGGTCGCTACGACGGCATGATCGGCCGGTTCCTCGGGCAGGACGTCCCGGCCGTGGGCTTCTCGCTGGGCTTCGAGCGGCTCGTCGACCTCGTGACGCTGCCGGAGGCGGAGTCCGCCGACGCGGTCGTGCTCGTGTACGACAAGGACGTCGACCCGGTCCGGCTCGCCGCGTTGAAGACCGAAGCGCTCCGGTCGCACCACCGTGTCCGGCTCGAACGGCGCACGAAGAACACGAAGAACCTGCTCGCCGGACTCGCGGCGCAGGGGTTCGGAGCGTTCGCGACGGTGGGTGCCGACACCGCCTCGCTCGACGGCGTCGAGTTCCGCCCGCTCGCCTGAGCGTCGCGAGGACGTCACCGCGGGGTTCTCCACGGTTGCGTCACGCGGGACGTTGCGTGCACCGAGCCTCGGTAGGATCGGACCCGCAATCACCACAACCGAACTCGTAGGGAGTACCCCGTGGCCCAGATCGATGCCGTAGGCGCACGCGAAGTCCTCGATTCCCGAGGCAACCCGACGGTCGAGGTCGAGGTCCTCCTCGACGACGGCGTCGTCTCGCGCGCGCTCGTCCCGTCCGGTGCCTCCACCGGCGCGTTCGAGGCGTACGAGCTCCGTGACGGCGACAAGGCCCGCTACGGCGGCAAGGGCGTCCTCAAGGCGGTCGACGCCGTCCTCGACGAGATCGGCCCGGCGCTCGAGGGCTTCGACGCCACCGACCAGCGCCTCGTCGACGCCGCGCTCATCGAGCTCGACGGCACGGAGAACAAGTCGCGCCTCGGCGCCAACGCGATCCTCGGCGCCTCGCTCGCCGTGGCCCGCGCCGCCGCCGACTCGGCCGACCTGCCGCTGTTCCGCTACCTCGGCGGCCCGAACGCGCACACGCTGCCCGTCCCGCTGATGAACGTCGTCAACGGTGGCGCGCACGCCGACACCAACGTCGACATCCAGGAGTTCTTCCTCGTGCCCTACGGCGCCGAGACGTTCTCCGAGGCGCTCCGCTGGGGCGTCGAGACCTACCACGCCCTCAAGGGCGAGCTGAAGAAGCAGGGCCTCGCGACCGGCCTCGGCGACGAGGGCGGCTTCGCGCCGGAACTCGCGTCGAACCGTGCCGCGCTCGACTTCCTGCTCGCCGCGATCGAGAAGGCCGGCTTCACGCCGGGCAAGGACATCGCGCTCGGCCTCGACGTCGCGGCGACCGAGTTCTTCCACGACGGCAAGTACGCGTTCGAGGGCAAGCAGCTCTCGAGCGAGGAGTTCACCGGCTACTTCGCCGACCTCGTCGCGAACTACCCGCTCGTCACCATCGAGGACGCGCTGGCCGAGGACGACTGGGAGGGCTGGAAGCACCTCACCGCCGAGCTCGGCTCGAAGCTCCAGCTCGTCGGCGACGACCTGTACGTGACGAACCCGAAGCGCCTCCAGCGCGGCATCGACGAGCAGGCGGGCAACTCGATCCTCGTCAAGGTCAACCAGATCGGCACGCTGACCGAGACCCTCGACGCGGTGTCGCTCGCGCACCGTCACGGCATGACCGCGATCCTGTCGCACCGCTCGGGCGAGACCGAGGACACCACCATCGCCGACATCGCGGTGGCGGTCGACGGCGGCCAGATCAAGACCGGTGCGCCGGCCCGTTCGGACCGCGTCGCGAAGTACAACCAGCTGCTCCGCATCGAGGAGGAACTCGGCGACGCCGCGGTGTACGCCGGTCGCTCGGCCTTCCCGCGCGCGGCTGCCCTGTAACACCCAGCCGGACCTCGAGACGCCGTCCTCCTCCGGGAGGGCGGCGTCTCGTCGTCCGCCGTCCCGGTGACGAGAGCAGCGGGACGGAGTCGAGCCGTGCCTCCAGGCCGACGCTGGGAGGGTGCCCGACACCCGCGTGCCGGGCCCGGCCACGCGACCGTGCGGGTTATCGTCGGGACGTGCCCAGCCAGAAGCCCCGCGTCCGCCGCGTCCCGGTCGCGCTGCCGCAGGCCGGGGCGGCCGCGCACCAGCCCTGGTACCGGTCGATCCGGTTCTCCGGCTTCAGCCTGCTCATGCTCGCGATCATCGTGCTCTTCGTCGTGGTCCTCGCGCCATCGCTGCGCACCCTCATCCAGCAGCAGGAGCAGATCGCGCAGCAGCAGCACCAGGTCGCCGCGCAGAAGTCCGACGTCGCGCAGAAGCGCCAGGACGTCGCCCGCTGGGACGACCCGGCCTACATCGAGGCGCAGGCACGCGACCGTCTCCTCTACGTCTACCCGGGCGAGGAGAGCTACCTCGTCATGGGCAGCGAGGACGCGGGGTCGTCGAGCCGTCCGCGCACCGACTCCGGAACGCCCGTGAGCTCGACGGTGCAGACGCCCAAGGTCGACTGGGTGCAGGCCATGCTGTCCTCGGTCCTGGAATCGGGACTGACCGACGAGAGCGCGGAACAGCTCGTCGCGCCGGACGTCTCCGGCACCGGCGACACGAAGTAGGACGACGCCTCGGACTCGGGTAGGCTCACGTACCCGTGACGACCCCTCCCTTCGACCCGCCCTCCGACCACGACGTCCGCGTCGTCTCGGCGCAGCTCGGGCGACCGGCTCGCGACGTCATCGGGATCGCGGCACGCTGCGTCTGTGGCAACCCCACGGTCGTGTCCACGAAGCCCCGGCTGTCGAACGGCACCCCGTTCCCGACGCTGTACTACCTGTGCCACCCCGCGGCCACCGCCGCGGTCAGCACCCTCGAGGCCAACCAGGTCATGCCCGAGCTGGCAGCCCTGCTCGAGGACCCGGAGGTCGCGGACCAGTACCGCGCCGCCCACGAGTCCTACCTGGCCGACCGTGAGTCGATCGAGCACGTCGACGAGATCGACGGCATCAGTGCCGGTGGCATGCCCCACCCGCGTGAAGTGCCTCCACGCCCTCGTCGGTCACGCCCTCGCCGCCGGACCCGGCGTCAACCCCATCGGTGACCTCGCGCTCGAGCGCGTGGACTGGTCGCCCTCCCGGTGCGAGTGCCGGGCGTATGATGAGGATGCAGACGCCGGAGTCGGGGCGGGTGGCGGCGAACTCTGACCAGCCTCCCGGCAAACCACCCCACTCCAAGGAGATCATCCCCCGTGCCCAAGATCCTCGTCGTCGGCGGCGGTTACGCCGGTTTCTACACCGCCTGGAAACTCGAGAAGCACCTGCGTCAGGGCGAAGCCGAGGTCGTCATGGTCGACCCGCTGCCGTACATGACGTACCAGCCGTTCCTGCCCGAGGTCGCCGCCGGTTCGATCGAGCCGCGTCACGCCGTCGTGTCGCACCGTCGTCACCTCAAGAAGACCCGCGTCGTCACGGCGAAGGTCACGAAGGTCGACCACGCCGCGAAGACCGCGACGATCACGCCGTCCGAGGGTGAGCCGTGGGAGGAGACCTACGACCAGATCGTCATGACGGCCGGTGCGGTCTCGCGCACGTTCCCGATCCCGGGTGTCGCCGACGAGGCGATCGGCCTCAAGACCATCGAGGAAGCCGCCGCGATCCGCGACAAGATCCTCGTGAACTTCCACAAGGCGGCGAACCTGCCGGCCGGGCCCGAGCGTGACCGACTCCTGACCGTCGTCGTGGTCGGCGGCGGCTTCGCCGGCATCGAGGTGTTCGCCGAGCTGCGCTCGTTCGTCTCCGACCTGCTCAAGAGCTACCCGCAGCTGTCCTTCGACGACACGCACTTCCACCTCGTCGAGGCGATGGGTCGCATCATGCCCGAGGTGTCGCTCGAGACCTCGCACTGGGTGCTCGAGAACCTCGCGTCCCGTGGGGCGACCGTGCACCTCGAGACGCAGCTCGCGTCGGCCGAGGGCGGCGTCTGCCAGCTCAAGGCGAAGGACGAGTCGATCCAGACGATCCCGTCCGACCTCATCATCTGGACCGCCGGCGTCATGGCGAACCCGATGGTCAAGGGCACCGACTTCCCGCTCGAGCAGCGTGGTCGCATCCGCGTCCAGCCCGACCTGCGCGTGGTCGACGACAACGGTGTGATCGCCGATGCATGGGCCTGCGGCGACGTCGCGGCCGTGCCGGACCTCACCGGCGGTGGCGTCGGCGGCTTCTGCGTGCCGAACGCCCAGCACGCGGTCCGTCAGGCGAAGCAGCTCGCCAAGAACCTCGTCGCGGTCATCCGCGGCGAGGCGACGACCGACTACAAGCACGAGAACCTCGGCGCGGTCGCGGGCCTCGGTCTCGGCATCGGCGTGTTCCAGTCCGGCAAGTTCGCCATGAAGGGCTTCCTGGCCTGGGGTGCCCACCGCGGCTACCACGGCCTCGCGATGCCGTCGTGGGAGCGCAAGTGGCGCGTCATCGGCGACTGGGTGGGCGGCTTCTTCCTCGGCCGCGACATCGCGTCGCTGGACGACCGCGAGACCCCGCGCGCTGCGTTCGAGGCGTTCGCTTCGCGTCCGAAGCCCGCCGTCGAGGCGCCGGCCCCCGCTGCCGCCGCTGCGCCGGAGGAGGGCAAGCCGGCCGACGCCGCCGGCCCTGCGTACGCGACGCCCGCCGAGGACGTCTCCAAGGAGGCCGAGCCGGTGAAGGCCGAGGCGTCCGCAGAGGCGAAGTAGGCACCAGCACCACCACCGACGGCGGTCACCCTGCGGGGTGGCCGCCGTCCGGCGTTCTCCGGGTGGCGGCGTCCGGGGAGGCGGGTGCGGCTCGGTAGGCTGTTGCGGCCCGCCCCCGTGGCCCAATCGGTAGAGGCATGCGACTTAAAATCGCCGAGTTGTGGGTTCGAGTCCCACCGGGGGTACGCACGAGACTCGGGGTGGCCGGACCGAGACTCGGGGTGGCCGGACCGAGACTCGGGGCCAGCGACACTTCTCGGGGGAGAAGGCGCGAAAACTGTCGCTGCGCGCGAGACTCGGCCCCCGCCCCGCCCCGCCCCGCCCCGCCCGCCCGCCCCGCCCAGCTACCATCGACATTCGTGGTCGGACTCGGAAGCGCCATCGCCCAGTTGCGCAACACCTTCGCCGCCCCGAAACCGCACGTCGAGGTCATCGACGGCGAAGCGGTCCCGGTCGGCATGCTTCTCGGCACCCTCGGCGCCCTCCTCCTCGACGCCGGCAGTTCGGTCACCGACGTCCGTTCGGCACTCGAGAAGGCCCGCGACGCCGCCGGCATCGGCCCCGAGCTCGCCGTGGGGGTCCTGCCCGCACTCGTCATCGTCAGCGAGACCGCGACCGGCGCCGCGACGATCGTGAACGCCGAGGGCGTCGAGCTCTCCGCACGCCAGTCCGCTCGGGCGAACCGGATCGTCCTCGGCCTGGAGAGCGGCTCGATCGGCCTCGCGGAGATCCCCGCCCGCGTCCGTGCGATCCGCGCGAGCACCCGGCTGCCCGCACCGCTGCCGTGGATCCTCGGCAACGCGCTGACCTCGGCCGGGCTCGCCGTCGTGTTCCGTTGCCCGTGGTGGGCGGTGCTCCTCGCCCTCGGCGTCGGCGCCCTCGTCGGGGTGATCGGCCTCGTGCTCCGTCGCTTCCGCGAGGCGCTCGCGATCGTGCCGTTCCTCGCCGCCTTCGTGTCGACGGCCATCGTCGGCCTGGTCGCCGCGGGCACCGGCTTCGACCACGTGCCGCTGTTCGCCGTGTGTGCCCCGGTCGCCGTGTTCGTCCCCGGTGCGCTCATCACGAACGCCCTGCTCGAGCTCACCGCGGCCGACATCGTCACGGGCTCGTCCCGGCTCATGCAGGGCATCATCATGCTCGGGTTCATGGCGGCGGGCATCGCCGCGGGCAGCGCCCTCACGGGCCTCCACGTCGACCCGTCGTCCGCGGCGCTCGTCGGCGAGGTCGCGGGCGTCGGCACCGACCGCGGCGGGTGGGAGGCCGTGCCGCCCTACTGGGTCTCGTGGGTCGCGGTGGTGTTCCTCGCCGTCGGGCTCGGCCTGGTCTTCCAGTCCGGCTGGCGCCTCACCCTCGTGTCCGTCGTGGTGATGACGTCCGCGTACGGCCTGCTGACCGGCATCACGCCGATCGGCGGGAGCGTGGTCGCGACCGGCGCCACCGCGGCCCTGCTCTTCGTGGCGACGCGCGTGCTCGAACGGATCGTCCCGGTCATCCCGGCGAACGTGTCGTTCTTCCCCGCGTTCCTCCTGCTGGTGCCCGGCACGGTCGGCCTCGTCGCGGTCGCGACGTTCGACCCGGTGGCGCTCGCCACCCCGCTCGCGACCTTCGTCAGCCTGTGCGTCGGCACCAAGATCGGCGGACTGCTCCCCGGTCTGTTCCGCCGGAACGCGCCGCACCGCGGCCAGGCCTGACCCACCGGACGGG
>NZ_BACW01000606.1:0-1551 GCF_000333315.1 Curtobacterium sp. B8 | reverse complement strand
CGCTACGGGCAGCCGCCGCAGGCCGTCCTCACGCTGGTCGAGGTCTCGCGGCTCCGGCGCATGGCGCAGCAGGTCGGGCTGTCCGACGTGGTCGTGATGGGGTCGAACCTCCGTGTCGCGGGCAAGGAGCTCGCGGACTCGGCACAGGTGCGGCTGAAGCGCATGTTCCCGGGTGCCCGGTGGTTCCCGCAGCAGAACGCGACGAGCATCCCCTTGCCGCGGCCGCACGGCGAGGCCCTGCCCGACGGCGCGCTCATCGACTGGGTCGAGAGCATCCTCACCGCCGTGTACGGGGCGTCGAAGGCGCCGGCCGAGACGGCCGCGTAGCGCGCGCAGACCGACGGGAGGCCCGTGGCGGACCCGCCACGGGCCTCCCGTCGGTCGCGTCGACGGCCCGTCGGCCGGCCGGCCGGTCTGTCGGTCTGTCGGTCGGGAGGCGCGGGGCGGGCTCGCACCGTGCCTCCCGTCCGGCGGTTCACCGCTGCGGAACGACGCCACCGTCGTCGCCCGACGACGGCGCTGTCGCTCGTTGCGCCGGGTGACGTCCCGCGTGCGCACGGGACGACGCTGCCGCTGTCGCACGACAGCGGCAGCGTCGTCCGACAGCGACAGCGACAGCGGCAGGGCAGCGTGCCGCGTCCCCGGGACGACGCTGCCGGCGCGGCCGACTACTCGGTCGACTCGGCCTCGGAGAGCTCGCGCCGACCCCGGTACCGCCGTGCTCGCAGCGAGACGACCACGGCGGAGGCGACCATCGCGATGCCCGAGCCGACGAGGACGGCGAGCACGCCCTCGTCGAGGATCTCCTCGTTGCGGGCGAACGCCAGCTCGTTCATGAGGAGCGAGACCGTGAAGCCGATGCCGCCGAGCACACTGACGGTCATGATCGAGCCGAAGGACAGGGTCGTGCGGCCGGGTGCCCGGAAGATGCGCGTCGCGACCGAGCCGAAGAGGGTGATCCCGATGACCTTGCCGACCGGCAGCGCGAGCACCACCGCCCAGAAGGTCGGCGACAGCTCCCCGAGTCCCACGTCCGGGACCACGACCGCAGCCGAGGCGAAGGCGAACAGGGGCAGCACGAGTCCGTTCGAGAAGGGCTCGACGCGCTCGTACACCGTGTGTCCGGAGGGGCGGGGGAGCAGGAGCCCGAGCGCCACGCCCGCGATCGTCGCGTGCACGCCGGAGTGGTACACGAGCCACCACGCGAGGACACCGAGCACGACCAGCGCCGCGATGAGCAGCCCACGACCGCGCTCGACGCGCTGGAGTCGGCGTCCCAGGAGCCAGAACGCCGCGAGCACCACCACCGCGCCGGCGAGGGCGAGGAAGTCGGTGTGTCCGGCACGCTGCACGTCGGGGATGCCATCGTCGCCGGCACGGCCTACGGTCGCGTCCGTGCGATGACGGACGAGAACGGCGTCGCCGTCCAGGCTGCGACCCCGTCGCGTCCGGTCCAGGTGCAGGGTCTGTCGTCGGTGCCGCGCGCCGGTGACACGTTCCTCGTCACCGAGGAGGACCGCACGGCCCGTCAGATCGCTGAGAAGCGAAGCC
>NZ_BACW01000607.1:6546-13117 GCF_000333315.1 Curtobacterium sp. B8 | reverse complement strand
GAACGCCACCGCAGTCGCCGACGCAGTCGACCAGAAGTCCGACGTCGTCCCGCCGGAGCACGTCGTGGGCGGCCCGACCGAGCCCGACCACTTCGCGCCGGGCCACGCCCGCCAGTACACGGACATCGTCGCCGCCGTCCGCGAGGGTCGGGAACCCGGCGTCACGGTCGACGCCGCCCTCGTGTCCCTCGCCACCGTCCGCGGGCTCTACGTCAGCGCGACGCTCGGCAAGCCGGTCCGGATCGACGACGTCATCGAGGGCGTGTACGACGACGTGGTGCCGGTCGTCGGCGCCGCGATCCCCACCGAAGGAGCCACCCGATGAAGTTCTCCGTGTTCACCGCCTCCACGCCCGACTGGTCCCCGGCCGAGGCGGCGCAGACCCTCGCCGAGCAGGGGTGGGACGGCATCGAGTGGCGCGTCGTCGACGACCGCCCGGCGGACGGCGCCGAGGTGCCGGCCGGCCGGTCGTTCTGGACCGGCAACCGGTCGACGTGGCAGTTCACCGGCATCCAGGACCAGGTCGGCGAGATCGCCCGGATCACCGACGCCGCGGGGCTCGAGTACTCCGGCGTCGGCGGCTACCAGCCGGTGTCCGACCGGGACGGCGTCGACACGATGCTCCGCGTGACCGCCGAGCTCGGCGCCCGCCAGGTCCGCGTGACCATGCCGCACTACCGGCAGGAGCGCGAGCGTACCGGCGCGACCTACCCGCAGCTGTTCGACCGGACCCGTGCCGACCTGGAGTGGGCGGCGGGCCGCGCGGCGGAACTCGGCGTCAAGGCACTCGTCGAGCTGCACCACATGACGATCACGCCGTCCGCGTCGGCCGCCCTCCGGCTCGTCGACGGGCTCGACCCGGAGCACGTCGGCGTCATCCACGACCTCGGCAACCTCGTCATCGAGGGGCAGGAGGACCACCTCGCCGCGTTCGAGCTCCTCGGCCCCTACCTCGCGCACGCCCACGTGAAGAACGCCCGCTGGGTCGACACCGGCGACACCCGGGCCGACGGGTCCGCGATCTGGCAGAACGAGTGGGCACCGCTGCGCGACGGCCAGGCGTCGGTGTCCGACTACCTCGACGCCCTCCGCCAGCACGGCTACGACGGCTGGGTGACCATCGAGGACTTCTCCACCGACCTGCCGCTCGCGGAGCGAACGGCCGACAACCTGGCGTACCTCCGGTCGCTCGTCCCGGTGGCGGCATGACCGACCGCCGCCCCGGCATCGTCCACCTCGGCATCGGTGCGTTCGCTCGCGCCCACCTCGCCTGGTACACCCAGCGCGCCGACGGGGACCGCTGGGGCATCACCGCGTTCACCGGGCGCTCGCCCGACGTCGCCGAGGCGCTCAGCGCGCAGGGCTGCCGCTACACGCTCGTGACCCGCGCCGCGGACGGCGACACCGCCGAGGTGATCGACACCGTCGTCGCGGCCCGCCCGGGCACCGACGACCCGGCCTGGAGGCGCGCGGTCGCGTCCGCCGACACGACCATCGTCACCCTGACGGTCACCGAGCAGGGGTACCGGACCGGCTCGGACGTCCCGGCCCGCCTGGTCGCGGGGCTCGACGCCCGGCGTGCCGCCGGCGCCGGTCGGATCGCGCTCGTGTCGCTCGACAACCTGACCCACAACGGCGACGTCCTGCGGTCGGCGGTGCTCGACGCCGTCGACGACGACGGCCTCCGCGACTGGATCGGGTCGAACGTCGCGTTCCCGAGTTCGATGGTCGACCGGATCACCCCCGCGACGACGGACGCCGACGTCACGTCGATCGCGGACCTGCCCGGGGCGCTCGACGGCGACCGGGTGCCCGTGGTCACCGAGCCGTTCGCCGAGTGGGTGCTCGAGGACCGCTTCGCCGGGATCGAGCGTCCCGCGTGGGAGACCGCGGGCGTCCGGCTCGTCGAGGACGTCACGCCGTACGAGCAGCGCAAGCTCTGGCTGCTCAACGGCTCGCACTCCCTCCTCGCGTACCTCGGGCTGCTCCTCGGGCACGAGACCGTCGCCGACGCCATGGACGACCCGCGCTGCCGCAGCGCCGTCGAGCAGCTCTGGGACGAGGCCGCCGCCGAACTGCCGCTCCCCGACGCCGAGGTGGCCGCCGCCCGACGCGCCCTCGTCGAGCGGTTCGCGAACCCGCGCATCCGGCACACCCTCCGGCAGATCGCGTCGGGTGGGTCCGAGAAGCTCCCGGTGCGGATCGTCGAGGTCCTGCGCCGCCGACTCGACCGCGACCCCGCCGCCGGCATCGGACCCGGGGCGGCGACCGCGCTCGCCGCGTGGTGGCTGCACGTGACCGAACAGCCCGAGCTCGTGAGCGACGCCGGAGCGCCCGGACCAGACTCGGACGTGCACGACGTCCTGCGGGTCGTCGCCCCGGATCTCGACACCACCCCCGTGGTCGCCGCCGTGACCGCAGCCGCCGACCGCATCCGCACCGAACGGCGGGGCACCGCCGCAGCCCGCACCGAAGAAGGAGCCCACGCATGACCGACACGACCACGAACCCCGCGGCCCCGGTGCCCGGGGCCACCGACTCCGGTGCTGCGACCGACCCGACGGCCGGCCGTCCGGACACCTGGGCGTCGACCGACCGCGGGCAGCTCGTCGACCGGGCCGAGGTCATCGTCACCAGCCCGGACCGGAACTTCGTGACGCTGAAGATCACCACGGTCGACGGTGTGACCGGGCTCGGCGACGCCACCCTCAACGGCCGGGAGCTCGCCGTCGCCGCGTACCTGTCCGAGCACGTCGTGCCGCTCCTCGTCGGGCGGGACGCGAGCCGCATCGAGGACGCCTGGCAGTTCCTCTACCGGTCGTCCTACTGGCGTCGGGGCCCGGTCACGATGGCCGCGATCGCCGCCGTCGACATGGCGCTCTGGGACATCAAGGCCAAGGTCGCGGGCATGCCGCTGTACCAGCTGCTCGGCGGCGCCTCGCGGACCGGGCTGATGGCGTACGGGCACGCATCGGGCAAGGAGCTGCCCGAGCTGTTCGACTCCATCCGCGAGCACCAGGCCGAGGGCTACCGCTCCATCCGCGTGCAGACGGGCGTCCCCGGGCTGGAGAGCATCTACGGAATCGCGTCGAACCGGACGACCGAGGGCAACGCGGGCGTCCGCTACGACTTCGAGCCAGCGCAGCGCGGGGCGTACCCGGCGATGGAGGACTGGGACACCCGCGCCTACCTGCGGCACGTGCCGACCGTGTTCGAGGCCGTGCGGAACGAGTTCGGTCCCGAGCTCCCGCTGCTGCACGACGGCCACCACCGGATGACCCCGCTGCAGGCCGCGAAGCTCGGCAAGTCGCTCGAGCCCTACGACCTCTTCTGGCTCGAGGACTGCACCCCGGCCGAGAACCAGGAGGCCCTGAAGCTCGTCCGCCAGCACACCACGACGCCGCTCGCGATCGGCGAGGTGTTCAACACGATCTGGGACTTCAAGGACATCATCCGCGACCAGCTGATCGACTACGTCCGCGGAGCGGTGACGCACATGGGCGGCGTCACACCCCTGCGGAAGACGATGGACTACGCGGCGATGTACCAGATCAAGTCCGGGTTCCACGGACCGACCGACATCTCACCCGTGGGCCTCGCGGCGCAGATGCACCTCGGCCTGGCGATCCACAACTTCGGCATCCAGGAGTACATGCAGCACGGGCCGAGGACGAACCAGGTGTTCCGGCAGACGTTCACCTTCACGGACGGCTACCTGCACCCGGGCGACGAACCCGGCCTGGGGGTCTCCCTCGACGTCGACGAGGCCGGCAAGTACCCGTACGAGCAGGCGTACCTGCCGTTCAACCGGCTCGCCGACGGCACCGTCCACGACTGGTGACCCACCAGCGGAGCGCGGGCATGCTGGGCTGATGGAGTTCAGCGAGGTCGCCGGGGAGCTGCTGCTCGCGGCCCCCGGCGACTTCGTGCGTGCCCGGACCGCGCGGCAGCGGGCGGTGCGGAAGGACGACCGGGCCCTCGCCACCCGGATCGGGTCGCTCCGGAAGCCGGCACCGGCCGCGTGGGTCGTGGACCTCCTCGTGCGGGACGGCGCGCTCGACGAGGCGATCGACCTCGGTCCCGCGCTCCGGCAGGCCCAGACCGACGCCGACCCGGACGAGATCGCGACGCTCCGGAAGCAGCGGGCCCGGCTCGTCCGCAGGCTGACGGACCGGGGAGCCGAGCTCGCCGTGGACGCGGGGCACGGGGTCACCCGTGCGGTGCTCGACCAGGTGGGAGCGACGATCGAGGCCGCGATGATGGACCCGCACGCCGCCGCGGCCGTGCGGTCCGGTCTGCTCGTCCGGCCGCTCGAGAGCGTCGGGTTCGACGGCGTCGACCTCGACGGAGCGCTCGCCGACCCGGACGCGGTGCCGGGTGCATGGTCCGGCTCCGACGCGCCCCCGATCCCGATCGACCACGCGAGGGGTCGTGGGCGGACGCGCCGTGGCGACCACCGAGCGGACGCGGGCGGTCCGTCGGGGTCGACCCGTGCCTCCAGGCCGTCAGCGCGCACGCCCGGGCCCGTCCCGCAGGCGGCACCGGACGACGCGGCACCGGTGCCCCACCGCGGGGCCGCGCGCCGTGCGGAGGCCGACGCGCGTCGCGCGTCGAGGGAAGCCGACGCCGCGCTCGACGCGGCCGAGGAGGCACTCGACGGCGTGGACGCCCGACGGCAGGCGCTCGAGGAACGTCGCGCGGGACTCGCGGCCGAGCTGGAGCGACTCGTCCGGAACCTCGAGGACCTCGCGTCCGAGACGGAGCGGCTGCGCGACGCCCGGGACGACGCCGAGCGCGCGAGCGACCGAGCCCGAGCGGAGTTCGAGGCAGCACGGGGACACCGGAGCGGACGCCGCCGCTGACGCCCGGTGCGGCGAGATCGTTACGCAACAGTTGTCGTTCTTGACCACCGGCGTTGGAGCGGTCTAACCTCGGGGACCATGCTTCGGGCCGGCGATGGTCCGCCGGGCACCACCCCGCCAGCAACGGGGTGCCCCGGGCACAGGACTCGCATCATCGCCGACGTCCCGAGCGTCCGCTGCCGGCGGGCGGTCGGGCGGACGGTGCGCGGCGCACCCCGGAGACATGCCGCGATGCCGGGTCGAGCACTCCGGGGGCCCTCCAGGAGAGACGACACATGTCGGAACCCCGCACCACCCAGACCAGCACCCTCACCCCGCCGAACGGCGTCCCCGCACCGGGAACCGACCTGACGGCTCCACCGCCCGTCCGCGAGCGGGTCGGGCTCCTCGCCCGACTCGGCATCCCGCACTCCCTGCGCTGGGGCTTCCTCGGTGTGCTCGTCTTCATGACCGGCGACGGCATCGAGTCGAACTTCATCGCCCCGCACATCGCCGGCGTGCTCGGCAGCGGCGGGACCGACAGCGCCGCGATGATCATCGGCATCTACGGTGTCGCGGTCCTCGTCGCGTCGTACTTCGCGGGCGTCCTCTCGGACCTGTGGGGGCCGCGGCGCGTGATGACCGTCGGCGCGGTGCTCTGGGTGGTGTTCCAGGTCGCGTTCCTCGCGGCGCTGCCCACCGCCTCGGTCGGGCTCATCGCGCTGACGTACTTCCTGCGCGGCCTCGGCTTCCCGCTCTTCGCGTTCTCGTTCCTGTGCTGGATCAACCACACCGTCGCCCGCGAGCGGAACGCCACCGCCGTCGGCTGGTTCTACGTGGTCTTCACCGGCGGGCTGCCGACCCTCGGTTCGCTCATCGCGATCGGCACGATCCCGGCGCTCGGCGGCGGATCGCTCGGCGAGACGTGGTCGATGGCCCTGTCGCTCGTGTTCGTCGTCGTCGGGTGGGTGATCGTCCGCTCCGGCGTGCGCGAGCCGACCGGCCTCGGCCGCATCGCCCCGCGCGAGCAGTCCGCCGCGCGGGTGCTCGCTTCCGGCATCGAGGTCTGCGTGCGGCGCCCGAAGGTGCTCCTCGCCGTCCTCATCCGCCTCGTGAACACCGCGCCGGAGTTCGGCATGTTCGTCATCATGCCGGCGGTCATCGGGACCGAACTCGGCTGGGGGCAGTCGAAGTGGCTGACGATGACGGTGATCGTCTACGCCGGCAACATCCTGTTCAACGCCTTCTTCGGCGCGCTCGGCGACCGGATCGGGTGGATCCGCACCGTGAAGTGGTTCGGCATCGCGGCGTCCGCGGTCGGCCTCCTCGCCTGGTGGTACGTCCCGCACCTCGTGCCCGCCGGCTCCGAGTGGGGTTTCTGGCTCGCGACCGCCGCCGGCACCGTCTTCGGCATCATGCTCGCCGGGTTCACGCCCATGGGTGCCATCGTGCCCGCGTTCGCCGGTGCGGAGCGCCGCGGTGCGGCCATGGCGATGTACGCCACGGCAGCCGGTGGCGCGACGTTCCTCGGGAACGCCGTCGTCGGCCTCGTGCTGCCGTGGGGCGGGGGCAGCGGCGTCGTCTGGACGTTCGTCGCGCTCTACGCGCTCGCGTTCGTGGTGCTGTGGTTCCTCAGGGTGCCGGAGGAGGCCGCGTCCGGGCACGAGCCGGAGCCCGCTGCGGTCCGGCGGTAGCCCGGNNCNNGTTGNNGGCNNGGNGGNGNGGNGNGG
>NZ_BACW01000607.1:0-6538 GCF_000333315.1 Curtobacterium sp. B8 | reverse complement strand
CGCGCCTCCAGGCCGTCTGCGGGAACGCCCAGGGCGGCCGACACGCCCGACCGGGGCTGCTAGACTCGGTGACTGACTTCGGCGAGGGCCGCGCATGCGCGGCCGTGATCGACGCGGTGGGAGACCCGGCCCAGTCCTGGGAGCGTTCCTCACGCGTGCACGCGTTCGAGTTGCAACACCACAGACCCCCGATGCCGGCACCCCGGCGTCGACCACGACACCAGGAGGCACCATGGCCGACAACACGAAGCTCGCAGCGGAGATCCGCACCAAGTTCGGCAAGGGTGCGGCGCGCAAGATCCGTGCGAACGACAAGATCCCCGCGGTCGTCTACGGTCACGGCACCGAGCCGCAGCACATCACCCTCCCGGGCCACGAGACGATGCTCATCGTCCGCCAGGCGAACGCGATCATCGACCTCGACATCGAGGGCACCGCGCAGCTCGCCCTCGTGAAGGACGTCCAGCGCGACCCGGTGCGCCAGGTCATCGAGCACATCGACCTCGTCGTCGTGCGCCGTGGCGAGAAGGTCACGGTCGACGTCCCGGTCGTCGTCGAGGGCGAGTCCTTCTCCGGCACCATCCACGTCCAGGACCTCTCCTCGGTCTCGCTCCTCGTCGAGGCGACGAAGATCCCCGAGCACGTCGTGGTGGACGTCGAGGGTCTCGAGGACGGCAAGCAGATCCTCGCTTCCGAGCTCGAACTCCCGTCGGGCGCCGAGCTCGAGACCGACCCCGAGGCGCTCGTCGTCCAGATCGTCACCCCGCGTGCGACCGCCGACGACATCGCGGCCGACGAGGAAGCGGCTGAGGCCGGTGCCGAGGCCGGCGCCGAGGGTGAGGCTGCTGCCTCCTCCGACGACGACGAGTCCGCGTCGGACTCCGAGTAACACCCCTCGATCGCGGACCACTGGCCGACGCTGATGGCTGACAACGTGTTCGTCGTGGTCGGGCTCGGGAACCCCGGGCCCGGCTACGCGGGCAACCGCCACAACGTCGGCCAGATGGTCCTCGACGAACTCGCCGCCCGGATGGGCGCGACGTTCAGGAAGCACAAGACGCCGAACCAGGTCGCCGAAGGGCGTCCGGTGCCCGGCGGACCGAAGCTGGTGCTCGCGAAGCCCGCCTCGTTCATGAACACCTCCGGAGGGCCGGTCTCGTCGGTCCTCGGGTTCTACGGCCTCGACGCCCGGTCGCTCATCGTGGTGCACGACGAGCTCGACCTGCCGTTCGACACCGTCAAGCTCAAGGGCAACGGCGGACACGGCGGGCACAACGGCCTTCGCGACATCATCAAGGCGACCGGCACCAACGAGTTCGCCCGCGTGCGGATCGGCATCGGCCGTCCCCCCGGCAGGCAGGACCCCGCCGACTACGTGCTGCGCGACTTCTCGCCCACGGAGCGCAAGGTCCTTGCGAACCTCGTCGCCGACGGCGCGGACGCGGTCGAGGCGATCACCGACCTCGGTCTCCTCGCAGCGCAGCAGCGCATCCACGCGCCCTCCTGACACCACGGTCCCCGAACTGGGGGACCGCCGCGTCCCCCTCGATGGGTAGGTTCTGGCCGGGGGAGCCCGACCCCCGCTGACCGAGGGGGTCCTCCGTGGTGCTGCACCGTGCCCGACCGTCCGCCGGCCGGACCGCCATCGCGGTCGCCGTGCTCGCGACCGCGATGACCGCGGTCCTGGGCCTCGTCGTCGTCGCGGCCGGACCCGCCACGGCGACGCCCGCGACCTGGATCCCGGACCGCGTGACGACCGACGCCCCCGGGGCGGCGACGTCGTTCGCAGCACCGAACGATGTCCGGTACACGACGTCGGGCGCGCTGCTGCTCGCCGACTTCGCCGCGAACGGCGTCGTCCGACGGGATCCCGACGGCACCTGGTCGGTCGTCGCACCGCTCGGCACCGACGACCGGTCGATGTGGAACCCGTCCGCGCTGACCGAGGCCGCCGACGGGCACCTGCTCGTCACCGAGGCAGGCCGGCGGACCGTGGCGGAGCTCGACGGCCACGACGTGCTCCGCCGGTTCCCCGCGCCGAGCCGCCGGGCCGTGTCCGAGCTCGCGACGACCGGCGACGTCCTGTTCGCCGCCGTCCCGGGCAGCGGGGCGCTCTGGACGACCGGGACCGGCGCCGACGCGGGGACCTGGACCGCCGTCGACGGCCCGTGGACGGATCCCGCGGGCGTCGCGGTGTCGTCGGACGGTTCGACGCTCACGGTGGCGGACCAGGCGACCGACACGGTGTGGCAGGAGGACCTGGCGACGGGGGCGGTCACGTCGCTCGGGAGCCCCGGCGACGATCCGGGCACGGTGCGCCTCCGCGGCGTCGCGGTGCTCGACGACGGGTCGGTCGCCGTGGTCGACAACGGCGGCGGCCGGGTGTTCGTGCGGCAGGACGGCGTCTGGACGGTGGCGTTCTCGGGCGCACCGGACGGATCGTCCCTGGCGAACCCGACGGCGGTCGCCGCGGGACCGGAGGGACGGCTCGCGGTGGCGGACTACAACCGGCAGCGGGTCGTGGAGGCGGCGCGGGTCGGGGGCGGCGCGGTCTCGTCGCCGACCGCGGCGCCGACCGGGGCTCCGACGGCGACGGGCACGGAGACCCCGAGTCCGACGCCGACCGACGTGGCGACGCCGACCGACGTGCCGACGCCGACGCCCGAGCCCGTCCCGGTGACGCCGACGCCTGAGCCCGTCCCGGTGACGCCGACGCCGACCGCGACCTCCTCCCCGGCACCGCTGCCCGTCCCTGTGACGCCAACGCCGGAGCCTGTCCCCGTGACGCCGACGCCGGAGCCCGTCCCGGTGACGCCGGCCCCGACCGCGACCTCCTCCCCGGCACCGCTGCCCGCGCCGACGCCGGCCCCGACGCCGACGCCGACCGCGACCTCCTCCCCGGCACCGCTGCCCGCCACGCCGAGCCCCGGCACCCCGACCGGCCCCCGAGACCCGGCCGCCCGACCGCGCGCACTGCACGGGGGCACCGACGCCGCACCCGGCGGCCACGGAGACGCCAGCAGCGGGGCGGTCGCAGCCCTCCCGAGCACCCCGGGCGACCACGGCGACGCAGCCGCCCGGGACGCCTCGCACCGCGCCGTCCTCGCGGCCACCGGCGCCGGCCCGCTCGCCCTCCCCGCACTCGGCGCCGTGGCAGCCGTCCTGATCGGGATCGCTCTCCACCTGCACCGGCGGAACCGTTCCGTGCACGAGTCCCGCGGACACGAACGGCCCGGCCGGCGGCCCTGACCCTGTTCGCCCGTCGCGCACGCCCGCCCGGCTGTCGGAGGCCCCCGGTACCATGTCCTGAGTGACGATCTCGGGCATCATCCCTGCGCTCTCGCGCGCCTCCGCGTTCGATCGCGTGCTCCGCGCCGCACCTCGTGACGCCGACTTCTCGGTGGCCGACGGCCTGCGCGTGCCCCTGCTCGCCGCGCTCCTCGCCGAGCGGAACGGGCCGCAGTGTGTGTTCGTCATCACCGCCACCGGGCGCGAAGCCGAGGCCGTTCGTGACGCCGTCGGCAGCTACGTCCCCGACGCCGACGTGCTCGAGTTCCCCGCGTGGGAGACCCTGCCGCACGAGCGCCTCAGCCCGAGCGCGCAGACCGTGGGCACGAGGATCGCCACGCTCCGGAAGCTCGCAGGTTGGCAGGACGCCGCGCCGGACGACCGCCGCACGACCGTGGTCGTCGCGAGCGTCCGCGCGGCGCTGCAGCCCATCGCGGGCAACCTCACCACGCTCGCACCCGTGGTCCTCCGCACCGACTCGCGCGGCAACGACCTCGGGGCGATCGCCGCCCAGCTGGTCGACCTCGCGTACGCCCGGGTCGACCTCGTCACCCGCCGCGGCGAGTTCGCCGTGCGCGGTGGCATCCTCGACGTCTTCCCGCCCACGGCCGACCACCCGGTGCGCGTCGACTTCTTCGGTGACGAGATCGAGGCCATCAAGGCCTTCTCCGTCGCCGACCAGCGCACGACGGACGACGACCTCGGGCAGGTCGAACTCACCGCATCGCGCGAGCTCCTGCTCTCCGACGACGTCCGGCAGCGGGCGCGCGAGATGCTGCACGAGTTCCCGAACCTGTCGCAGATGCTCGCGAAGATCGCCGAGGGCATCCCGGTCGAGGGCATGGAGTCCCTCGCTCCTGCGCTCGTGCAGGACCTCGTGCCGGTCACGCACTACCTGCCGGAGGACGCCACCATCGCGGTGTTCTCGCCCGAGCGGGTCAGCGGCCGTGCGCACAGCCTCGCGGAGACCAACACGGAGTTCCTCCAGGCCGCCTGGAGCGCTGCCGTCGCCGGTGCCCAGGCGCCGATCGACCTCGACGCCGGCAACTTCCTCACCGTGCAGCAGCTCAAGAACGCCCGCGGGCAGCGCACCTGGTGGACGGTCTCGCCGTTCGACTCCGGCCTCGACGAGGGTGACCGCGACCGCGTCCTCACCGACGCCGAAGCGGCAGCCGAGGCCGGCGAGTACATCCGGGTCCGCGCCGAGGCGATCCCGGCGTTCGCGGGCAGCGCCGACGGTGCGATCGCGCACGTCAAGCAGCTGACCGACGACGGGTGGGCCGTCGTGGTGACCGCCCAGGGCAAGGGACTGGTCGAACGAGCGGTGCAGGTCCTCGCCGACGCCGGGGTCGCCGCCCGTGCCGAAGCCCTCACCGCGCCTCCCGAGCCGGGCGTCGCCATCGTGACCACCGCGACCGTCGAGCACGGCTTCGCCACCCCGGACCCGCGCATCGCGGTCCTCAGCGAGGCCGAGTTCTACGGCCGCAGTGTGCAGCAGGGCGCCCGCACGGTGAAGAAGCTCGCGGGGCGGCGCAAGAACGTCGTCGACCCGCTGCAGCTCAAGCCCGGCGACGTCGTCGTGCACGCCACGCACGGCATCGGCAAGTTCGTCGAGCTCGTCTCGCGCGAGGTGTCGAGCGGGGGCCGCAACGCCGTGAAGACGCAGCGCGAGTACCTCGTCCTCGAGTACGCGCCCTCGAAGCGCGGTTACCCGGGTGACAAGCTCTTCGTCCCGACCGACCAGCTCGACCAGCTCTCCCGGTACGTCGGCGGCGAGAGCCCGACCCTGTCGAAGATGGGCGGCTCGGACTGGGCCGCTGCGAAGTCGAAGGCCCGGAAGGCCGTCCGCGACATCGCCGTCGACCTCGTCAAGCTGTACTCGGCGCGCATGGCGTCCAAGGGGCACGCGTTCGGCCCGGACACCCCGTGGCAGCGCGAGCTCGAGGAAGCGTTCCCGTTCGCCGAGACCGCCGACCAGCTGACCACCATCGACGAGATCAAGCGCGACATGGAGCGTCCGATCCCCATGGACCGCCTGCTCTCCGGCGACGTCGGCTACGGCAAGACCGAGGTCGCGATCCGCGCGGCGTTCAAGGCCGTGCAGGACGGCAAGCAGGTCGCCGTGCTCGTGCCGACGACGCTCCTCGTCCGGCAGCACATGGAGACCTTCCAGGAGCGCTTCGCCGGCTTCCCCGTGCACCTCCGGGCGCTCAGCCGGTTCCAGACGGAGAAGGAGTCGAAGGAGACGATCGCGGGCCTCGCGGACGGCACCGTCGACATCGTCATCGGCACGCACCGGATCCTGTCGCAGAACGTCCAGTTCAAGGACGTCGGGCTCGTCATCATCGACGAGGAGCAGCGCTTCGGCGTCGAGCACAAGGACCAGCTCAAGAAGCTCAAGACCAACGTGGACGTCCTGGCGATGTCCGCGACCCCGATCCCGCGCTCGCTCGAGATGGCGGTCACCGGCATCCGCGAGATGAGCACGCTCGCGACCCCGCCGGAGGACCGCCACCCGATCCTGACCTTCGTCGGCCCGCAGTCCGACCTGCAGGTCGCGGCCGCGATCCGCCGTGAGCTCCTCCGCGAGGGACAGGTCTTCTACGTGCACAACCGCGTGAAGGACATCCAGTCGGTCGCGGCGCACCTCGCCGAGATCGTCCCGGACGCCCGCATCGCCGTCGCGCACGGGCAGATGTCGGAGAGCACCCTCGAGCAGGTGATGGTCGACTTCTGGGAGCGCCGGTTCGACGTCCTGGTGTCCACCACGATCGTCGAGACCGGCCTCGACATCGCGAACGCGAACACGCTCATCATCGACAAGGCCGACAAGTACGGGCTGTCGCAGCTGCACCAGCTGCGTGGTCGTGTCGGCCGCGGCCGGGAGCGCGGGTACGCCTACTTCCTCTACGACGCCGACAAGCCGCTGTCCGAGACCGCACAGGACCGCCTCGAGACGATCGCGGCGAACAACGAGCTCGGCGCGGGCATGCAGGTCGCGATGAAGGACCTCGAGATCCGCGGAGCCGGCAACCTGCTCGGCGGCGAGCAGTCCGGGCACATCGCAGGCGTGGGCTTCGACCTCTACCTCCGCATGATCGGCGAAGCCGTCTCGCAGTTCCGCGGCGACGTCGCCGAGGGGCAGACCGAGCTCCGCCTCGAGATCCCCGTCGACGCGCACATCCCCGAGGACTACGTCGAGTCCGAGCGGCTCCGACTCGAGGCGTACCAGAAGCTCTCGGGGCTCGCC
>NZ_BACW01000608.1:0-2609 GCF_000333315.1 Curtobacterium sp. B8 | reverse complement strand
TCCCGCTGCCCTCGAGCGTCGAGGTCATGCCCGTGCTGACGTACATCGCGAGCTTCCAGTCGTTCGCTTTCGGGCTGTCCGCGGCGATGGCGATCTGCTCCCTCGTGATCGTCGCCATCCCGCTGTTCGTCTACCTCCGGGCCGTCAAGCTCGACACCGGTGACGACGCGGGCCCCACCCGCAAGCAGCGCCGCGCCGACCGAGCGACGCTCGCGGCAGCGACCCCCGCGACCCTGGCCGCCACCCCGGCCGCAGCGGCCGACATCGACGGAGCCCGCGCATGAGCACCCAGAGCACCTTCCGCACCCGCACCCGCCCCACCGCGACCCTCACCGAGAGCGTCACGGCGCGGAACGGCCGGCCGGCCAAACGCCCGTACGACACCGACGTCACCCGGCTCCTGCCGCGCTGGCTGCTCGTCGTCGTGATCGCCGTCATCATCGCGTTCATCGCGGTGCCGGTGCTGTACATCCTGTTCGGCTCCGTCAACTCCGACGTCGCCGTGGCCCGGGGCGAGTACTTCCCGTCCGAGTTCACGCTGGCGAACTACGTGAACATCTGGTCGACGGTCGCGCTCGGTCAGGGGCTCCTCAACTCGATCCTCACCGCCGGCGCGGTCGCCGTCGCGAGTGCCGCGCTCGCCGTGTCCACGGCGTACGTGCTCGTCCGCTTCCGGTTCCTCGGCCGCCTCACGATCCTGCGCGGGCTGCTCGCGCTGCAGTCGATCCCGGGCACGCTCCTGCTCCTGCCCGTGTTCGTGGTGTTCTCGAACATCGCGAGCGCGACGGGTGTCCAGATCATCGGCACCCGCTGGGGCCTCTTCGTCACCTACCTGACGTTCGCGCTGCCGTTCTCGACGTGGGTGATGGTCACGTACCTCCGCGGCCTGCCGAAGGAACTCGAGGAGGCGGCCCGGATCGACGGCGCCTCCAGCGGTCGGATCCTCCGGAGCGTCGTCCTCCCGCTGTCGTGGCCCGGCATCGTCGTGTCGGCGATCTTCGCCTTCCTGCTCGGGTGGAACGACGTCCTGTTCTCGACGATCATGACGACCCCGAACACGCGCACCGTCGCGGTCGTGCTCCAGGTGCTCGGCACCACCCAGGAGGGCGGGGCCGTCCCGATCTACGGCCAGATGATGGCCGCGTCCATCGTGTGCGCCGTGCCGGTCGTCGCGCTCTACCTCATCTTCCAGCGCTACCTCGTCGGCGGTCTCACCGCCGGCTCCGTCAAGTAGGCAGCAACCCAGGACCGGACGGGAGGCGCGGTGCGACCCCGCCACGCGCCTCCCGTCCGACAGGAAAGGACACCATGACCGACCAACCCACGTGGGAGCTCTCCGGCTTCGGCGACGAGATCGACGCCGACCCGGCGACCCAGGTCGCCGTGCTGCAGGCGCTCGGCGCCAGCGCCGTCGAGGTGCGGAGCGCCTGGGGGGTGAACGTCGTCGACCTCGACGAGGACCAGCTCGCCGGTCTCCACCGGCTGTTCGAGGAGCGTGGGCAGACGGTGTCCGCCATCGCCTCGCCGATCGGCAAGGTCCCCGTCGACGAACCCGTCGAGCACGAGGTCGGTCGGCTCGGCCGGGCGATCGCCGCCGCGCACGCCCTGGGCACGACGAACATCCGCGTCTTCTCCTTCTACTTCGAGGGCCGCGCGCCGGAGGACGTCCGCGACGACGTCCTCGTCCGGATGCGCGCGCTCGCCGACCTCGCCGAACGCGAGGGCGTGACCCTCCTGCACGAGAACGAGAAGGACATCTACGGCGACGTCCCCGACCGGGTGCTCGACATCGTCGAGAGCGTCGGTTCGAGCGCCCTCCGCCTGGCCTGGGACAACGCGAACTACGTGCAGTGCGGCGTCAAGCCGTTCACCGACGGCTGGGAGCGACTCGCCCCCTACGTCGACTACCTGCAGGTCAAGGACGCGCTCGCCGCCGACGCGTCCGTGGTCCCCGCTGGGGAGGGCGACGGCGAACTGCTGCAGACCCTCACTGCGCTGCGCGACGCCGGGTACGCCGGCTACGCCTCGCTCGAGCCGCACCTCAGCGACTTCACCTCCCTCGGCGGGTTCTCCGGGCCCGCGGCCTTCGGTCGCGCCGGACGCGCCTTCCGCTCGCTCACCGACCAGATCGGAGTCACCCTGCGATGACCACCCCACTGAAGCTCGCCGTCGTCGGCGCCGGCGTCATCGGCCGCCACCACGCCCGCGTCGCCGTGCAGCACCCGGACCTCGAGGTCGTCGCCCTCGTCGACGCGATCCCCGCCGCCGCGACCGGAGCCGCCGACGAGCTCGAGGCGATGGGCGTCGCCCGTCCGATCACGACCGCCACCATCGAGGAGGCGATCGCCGGCACCGACATCGACCTCGTCGCGATCTGCTCGCCGTCCGGCATGCACGTGCAGCTGGCGGAGGCGGCGCTCGCGGCCGGCAAGCACGTCGTCATCGAGAAGCCGCTCGACACCACCATGCCCCGTGCACGGCAGATCGCCGCGCTCGCCGCCGACGCCCGCTCGCGTGGACTGGTGACGAGCGTGATCAGCCAGCACCGCTTCGACCCGGCTTCGGTCGCCGTCGCGGGGGCAGCGCACGACGGCGGGTTCGGCACGGTG
>NZ_BACW01000609.1:0-9715 GCF_000333315.1 Curtobacterium sp. B8 | reverse complement strand
ACGTGGCGGCGGAGAACATCGGCGACCGCGGCATCGTCGTGGCCGGCGACCTGTTCGCGCCGCTGCCCGAGCGGTTCCGCGGTGCTGTCGACGTCCTCGCCGTCAACGCACCGTACGTCCCGACCGACGCGGTGGCGACGATGCCGTCCGAGGCGCGCGACCACGAGCACCGCGCGGCCCTGGACGGTGGCGCGGACGGGCTCGACCTGCACCGCCGCATCGCCTGGGGAGCGGCGGAGTGGGTGCGGCCGGGCGGGGCCGTCGTGATCGAGGTCTCCGAGGCGCAGGCGCCGACCTCGGCGCGGGCCTTCGACGCACAGGGGTTCGTGACCGAGGTCGTCCAGGACGGCTCCGTGGACGGCACCTGCGTGGTGGCGATCCGGCCGGACGCCGTCAGTCCGCGGTGACCGTCACCGTGTGCCACCCCGTCGCGCCGTTCGGGGCCGGCGTCCGCTCGACGCTCGTCTGCACCTGACCGTCGGCGCCCGTCGCCCGCACCTGCAGCCGGTGCGAGCCCTTCGTCGGCGTCCACCGCCACACCCACTGCCGCCACGTGTCGGCCGAGATCGACTCGGCCAGCGTCGCGTCCTGCCACTCGCCGTCGTCCACCCGGACCTGCACGGCCTCCACGCCGGTGTGCGGGTGCCACGCGACCCCGGCGACCGCGACGGTCGTGCCGGCCTGCACAGTGCTGCCCGCTCGCGGCACGTCGATCCGCGACTCGAGCTTCACCGGACCCCGCTCGGACCAGCCGCGCGGCGTCCAGTAGCCCTGCGCCTCGGAGAACCGTGTGACCTCGAGGTCGGTGACCCACTTCGTGGCCGACACGTAGCCGAACAGCCCCGGCACGACCATCCGGACAGGGAACCCGTGCTCGGGCGGCAAGGGCTCACCGTTCATCCCGACGGCGAGCAGTGCTGCGGTCCCGGTGTCCTGGAGCACGTCGAGCGGCGTCCCGGCGGTGAACCCGTCGACGCTGCGGGAGAGCACCATGTCCGCAGAGGCGTGCGGCCCGGCCTTCGCGAGGAGTTCGCGGATCGGGTACCCGAGCCACTTGGCCGTGCCGATGAGGTCACCGCCGACCTCGTTCGAGACGCAGCTCATCGTGGCGATGTGCTCCTCGAGCGGGAGTGCGAGCAGTTCGTCCCACGTGAGCTCCACCTCGCGCTCGACGGCGCCGTGGATCCTGAGCTTCCACGTCGCCGGGTCGACCGACGGCACGGTGAGCGCGGTGTCGATCCGGTAGAACGCATCGTTCGGGGTGATGACGGGCGTGATCCCGGAGACGTCGAGTGAGGCACCGGCCGGCACCGCGGGAGCCGCGGTCGCCGGGGTGGGCAACCGGATGGCCCGCCGCGCGGCCACCGCCGCCTGCATGGTCGCCGTCCCCAGCCGGGAGGCACCGCCCACCACGACCGCGGCCGCTGCGGTGGCGACACCCCAGACCAGGAACGCGCGACGCTCGGGCCGGGCGGGGCCGTCGGACTCGGCGCGCGCACTCGGGACGGCCGCCGCACTGCTGGACGCCTCCCACCGGCGGAGCCGCAGCACGAGCGTGCGGAGCACGATGATCGCCGCGGCGACGCCGACCACCGTCGGCGCCCCGTCGAGGGTCCCGCTCCCGGATCGCGTCGTGACCGCGAGCAGCGAGAGCACCCCGCCGATCGCGAACACGACGGCTCCGGCCGGAGGCCGCCACCGCTCGAGGACGCCGGCGCCGGCGCTGATCGCCGCGACGAGCACGATCATGAGGGTGATGAGCGCGACCTTGTCACCGGTGCCGAACAGCGACACCATCACGTCCTTCGCGCCCCGCGGGGCCAGGTCGATCACGGCTCCGCCGACGCCGACGAGCGGGCTCCCGGCTCCACCGAGGAACAGCGCAGCGAACTCCGCCGCCGCGAGGAACACCACCGCGGCGACGATCCCGACCAGAGCCGCACGCGTCTTCCACACACCGGAGATCGTAGGTCGTCCCGCCCACGTGCAGCCTGGGTGTCCGTCACCTGTGGACGGGCGCTCAGAGACGGTCGCTGTGGAGGACTGCTCGGATTCCCTGCGCGTTCACCGACCCGGCCAGCGCCGATCCGTCGATCCGTGCGACGATCGGGGGGTGCTGAGGCGACCCGACCGTGTTCCCCGGTCCCGTCGCGGGCACCGGGGCCCGTGGACGACGGCGCGGAAGTTCGCCACCCTGCGCTGGACGATCGTCGGTGTCTGGGCCGCGTTGCTCGCCGTCCGCATCGTCGTGGTCGCGACGTCGCCGGACGCCGACCTGAAGTGGTTCGGCGTCACCGAGGCCGTGGCGATCGCGGTCGGTGTCGCACTCATCGGGTTCGCGCTCCTCCGCGCCAGGACGGTCCGACTCCGACGCGAGGACGAGGCCCTGGCGCTGGCGATCCGGCGCATCGACCCCACCGTGTGGCTCGTCCCCGCCGCTCCGACCGACGAACTCCGACGCTCCGTCGCCGACCTGCGTCCGGGCCTCGCGCTCGGTGACCGGGTCACGTGGGCGTTCGGCGCGACCGAGGCGTCGCTGTGGGAGCTCGACGAGCGGCGTGCCACCCGCATGCTCGTGATCCGGTGGTCGCGGATGGTGCACGTCGGACTGGAGGACGAACGGACCCCGGCCGGCAGCCGTGGCACCGCGGTGGTGCTGCACCACGTGCGGCACGACGACACCCCGGCGGTCGCGACGTTCTTCGTCCGCTCCGGGCCCGGGTCGCGCCGGATGCTCGGACGTGGCCCGCGCCTCGAGCGGCTCGTCGCCGACCTCGCGCGCGAGCGCATCGTCGCCTAGCCCTGGCGAGCCAGCCCGACCCGGCCCGTGGAGCGACCCCGACCCGGCGCTCGAACTGCCGGGCCCACGAGGAGAGGGCCCCGCCGGATCGGCGAGGCCCTCCTGGGTGCGGTCGTGCCGCGGTCTCGAGGCGTCAGTGCGTCGAGGGCTCCTGCTCGACCTCGCGGCGGCCGTCGTCCGACCACAGGGTGTGGAAGGTGCCGTCCTTGTCGACGCGCTGGTAGGTGTGTGCGCCGAAGAAGTCGCGCTGCCCCTGGATGAGCGACGCCGGCAGACGGTCGGACGCGAGCGAGTCGAAGTACGACAGCGCCGACGAGAACCCGGGCGCGGGGATCCCCGAAGCCGCCGCGATCCCGACGATGCGCCGCCAGGCTGCCTCACCCTCGGCGACCGCGTTCGCGAAGTACGGGTCCACCAGCAGGCTCTCGAGCGAGGGGTTCTTGTCGTACGCCTCGACGATGCGGTTGAGGAACTGCGCCCGGATGATGCAGCCGCCGCGCCAGATCTTCGCGATGTCGCCGAGGTTGATGTCCCAGTCGTACTCCTTCGCCCCGGCGATGATGAGGTCGAACCCCTGGGCGTACGCGACGACCTTCGACGCGTAGAGCGCGGCACGGACGTCGTCCGCGAAGGTGTCCGGCACCTCCGCGATCGACGGGCGGCTCTTCACCGACTGCTGGACCGCGGCGCGCTGCGTCGGCTTCGACGACACGGCGCGGGCGAACACGGCCTCACCGATGCCCGACACCGGGATGCCGAGCCCGACGGCGTTCTGCACGGTCCACACGCCGGTGCCCTTGGACCCGGCCTCGTCGCGGATGACGTCCACGAGCGGCTTGCCCGTGTCGGCGTCGCGCTGCTTGAGGACCTCGCCCGTGATCTCGATGAGGTACGACTCGAGGTCGCCCTTGTTCCACTCGTCGAACACCTCCACCAGCTGCTCGACGGACAGACCGCCCGCTCGACGCAGGAGGTCGTACGACTCGGCGATGAGCTGCATGTCGGCGTACTCGATGCCGTTGTGCACCATCTTCACGAAGTGGCCGGCACCGTCCGTGCCGATGTGGGTGACGCACGGCTCGCCCTCGGCGACCGCGGCGATCGACTTCAGGATCGGCCCGAGCGTCTCCCAGGCCTCCTTCGACCCGCCGGGCATGATCGACGGTCCCTTCAGCGCGCCTTCCTCGCCGCCGGAGATGCCGGTGCCGACGAAGTTCAGCCCCTTCTCGCGCAGGTCGTGCTCGCGGCGGATGGTGTCGTGGAAGTTCGCGTTGCCGCCGTCGACGATGATGTCCCCCTCTTCGAACCGCTCCGCGAGCTGCTCGATGACGGCGTCGGTGCCCTTGCCGGCCTGCACCATGATGATCGCGGTGCGCGGCTTCGACAGCGACGCGACGAACCCGTCGATGTCCTCGGAGGCGATGAACCCGGCATCGCCGTGCTCCTGCAGCAGCTCCTCGGTACGGGCGTACGTGCGGTTGTAGACCGCGACCGTGTTGCCTTCCCGTGAAGCGAGGTTGCGCGCGAGGTTCGAGCCCATCACTGCGAGCCCGATCACGCCGATGTTCGCCTGTCCGTCGTTGTCTGCCACGAGGTCTCCTTCGTCCTGTCGTACCGGCCACCAACCTACGGCGGGCGCCCTGGGGTCTGGTGGGTGTTACGGCAACATGGGGAGAACGTTCACCGGCGTCAATACTGTGGAGGGATGACCGACCCCGCCGTCCTCCCGCCCGTCCTCGTCATGGGGGTGTCCGGCTCGGGCAAGTCCACGATCGGTGCAGCCGTCGCGACAGCGCTCGCCGAGCATGGCGAACCCGCCGAGTTCGTCGACGCGGACGACCTGCACCCGGCCGCGAACAAGGAGAAGATGCGGGCCGGCATCCCGCTCACGGACGACGACCGCTGGCCGTGGCTGGACGCGTGCGCGGCACGGATCGCCGCGATCGAGGCGTCCGGGCACCGCGCGGTGATGGCGAACTCCGCGCTCAAGCGCGCCTACCGGGACCGCCTCCGCGCGACCGCGCCCGGGCTGGTGATCGCGTTCCTCGACGGCTCGCGGGAGCTCATCGCGGAACGCCAGTCGCACCGGCACCACGAGTACATGCCGACCTCACTGCTCGACTCCCAGTTCGCCACCCTGGAACGCCCGCAGCCCGACGAGGCCGCGCTCCTCGTGGCGATCGACGGGACCGTCGACGACACCGTGCGGACGATCCTCGCGGGCCTCGCGGTCACTTCCGGCTGAGTCCGGCCTGGAGGCCCGTCACGCGTCCGCCGACGGGGCCCACTCCCGGCTGCTCCCGCGGTCGTGCGCGGAGCGCCTCCTGGCTGCCCACCCGTGCGCGCTCCGCACGGGTGGGTCGGGTCCTGGTCAGAGCTTGAACGTCGCCCGCGGGATGTCCGACACGATGCGGTGGGCGGTGCGCACGGCGTCCTCCTCGGTCAGCTGGTGCGTGACCACGAGCGACGCCAGGTACGCCGCATCGGCCCGCCGTGCCATGTCGTGCCGGGCGGGGATGGAGCAGTACGCCCGGGTGTCGTCGATGAACCCGGAGGTCTTCGTGAACCCGGCCGAGTCGGTGACCGCAGCACGGTAGCGGCCGATCGCCGCCGGGGTGTCGATGAACCACCAGGGTGCGCCGGCGTACACCGCGGGGTAGAAGCCGGCGAGCGGCCCGATCTCGCGCGAGAACACGGTCTCGTCCACCGTGAAGAGCACGAGGTGGAACCCGGGCGCGGTGCCGAAGTCGTTCAGGAGCGGCCGGAGCGGCTCGGTGAACGCGCCGACGGCCGGCAGGTCGTGCCCGGTGTCGGGACCGAAGCGGTCGAGCGTCGGCTGGTGGTGGTTCCGGAGCACGCCGGGGTGGAGCTGCATGACGAGCCCGTCGTCGACGCTCATCTCCGCCCACCGGTAGAGCATGTCGTGGCGGTAGGCGGTGGCCTCGGCCGCGGTGACCCCGGACGGACCCTCGAGCGCGGCGCGGTGGATCCGCTCGCGTTCGGCGGCGGACAGCGGTGTCGATCCGGCGTCGAGCACTCCCGTGTCGGTGGCCGTCGCGCCGTGCTCGATGAAGTACTGCCGCCGTGCGCGCAGGGCGGCGAGCAGCCCGTCGTGGGTCGCCGTGTCGATGCCCGCAGCCTCACCGGTCGACGCGACCACGTGCCTCCAGTCCGACCGTGCCGGGTCGAAGACGGCGTCGGCGCGGAAGGTCGGGAGCACCCTGCCGCTGAAGGTCGGGTCCGCCGCGAGCCGCGCGTGCGCGGCGAGGTCGGCGTCCGGGGCGTCGGTGGTGGCGAGCACCTCGATGCCGAAGGTGTCGAAGAGGGCGCGCGGCCGGAACCCGGGGGACCGGAGCAGCGTCGCGAGGTGGTCGTACTGCTCGTCGGCGTTCTCCGCGGAGGGTGCCGACCGGAGGCCGAAGACGTCGTGGAGCTCGGTCTCGAACCAGTACCGGACCGGGGTTCCGAGGAAGTCGTCCCAGTGCGATGCGAGGTGGCGCCAGACCTCGCGGCCGTCGGTCGGGGTGGTGCTGTCGCGGCCGAGCTGGTCGAGGGGGACCCCGTTGGCGTGCAGCAGACGGAGGACGTAGTGGTCCGGCGTGACGAGGAGGGTCGCCGGGTCGGGGAACGGCACGTCGTCGGCGATGAGCGCGGCGTCGACGTGGCCGTGCGGGGAGATGATCGGCGCGTCGGCCACCGCCTCGTACACGGTCCGGGCGATGTCCCGGGCTGCCGGGTCGGCGGGGAACAGCCGGTCGGGGTGCGGGGCCAGCGGTGCGGCGGTCGTGGTCGTGCTGGTCTGGGTCATCGTCGACTCCTTCAGGACGGACGGCGGGGCGAGGTCGGGCGGCGGTCAGGTCGGGCGGCGGTCAGGACGGACGGCGGGGCGAGGCGGGAGCGGGCCCGGTCGACTCGCGGACGGTCAGGTGCGTGGGCAGGGCGACGGCCCCGGCGGCGTGCCCGTCCGGCAGGTCGTTGCCGGTCGCCGGACCCGAGCCCGGACCCTGACCCGCCCCCGAGGGAGCCGCACCGAGGCGGGCGAGCAGCATCCGGATCGCGACCCGGCCCGCTCGCTCGATCGGCGACGTCATCGTGGTGAGCGGCGGGTTGCAGAAGTCCGCGCCGAAGATGTCGTCGCAGCCCACGACGGACATGTCCTCGGGCACCCGGACGCCGCGCTCCCGGAGCCGGGTGAGCATGCCGATGGCGATGAGGTCGTTGAACGCGATGCACGCGGTGGCGCCCGCATTGACGGCGGCGTCCGCGGCGGCGGCACCCGAGTCGACGAAGGGCGCGTGCGGGCCGATCCGTGCGACGCGGACGCCGAGCCGCTTGGCGACGCGGACGAGGGCCCGCCACCGGCGCTCGTTCGACCACGAGCTGTCCGGTCCGGCGACGTACAGGACGTCCCGGTGGCCGAGGCTCACGAGGTGCTGCACCGCCTGCTCGACCCCGCCGGGGGTGTCGATGAGCACCGACGGCACACCGGCGGGTCGACGGTTGACGACGACGAGGGGCGTGCGTTCGGCGAACCGGGCGATCTGGGCATCCGACAGGCGCGAAGCGGTGAGCACCGCACCGTCGGCCTTCGTGGCGATCGCACCGAGGGCCGCGAGCTCGGCGTCGGCGGACTCCTCGGTGTCGACGAGCAGCTGGGTCCAGCCGGCCGCCGACAGCTGGTGCTGCGTGCCGCGGATCACGTCGAAGTAGAACGGGTTGGTGATGTCCGAGACGAGCACGGCGACCGCCCGGGTTCGGCCGGAGGTCAGGGCCCGCGCTTGCGAGTTCGCGACGTAGCCGAGTTCGCGCGCGGCCTGCTGGATCCGCTGCTGCGTGACGTGGTTCACGCGGTCCGGGAGCGACAGCGCACGGGACACCGTCGACGGTGCCACACCGGTCGCGTCCGCGATGTCGCGGATCGTCACCCGTCGTCCGAGGTCCGTGCCTGCGCTGCTCACGGTCCCGACGGTAGGCCGGTGTGGCAACAAGTGGCAACCGGTTGCCGGACGTTGCCACCGGCGGGACAGTGGTGGCACCCGGGCAGCGACGCCGACGGTCGGTCGGCGGACGCAGCCCACGGAGGTCTCGAGGAGGAAACCCCCGCATGAGGACACGAAGACTGAAGACCCGCTCCGTGGTCGGAGCCGTCGCCGTCGTCGCCCTCGCAGCACTGTCGCTGCAGGGCTGCGCCATCGTGAACGGCAGCGGCGACGACCCGAACACGCTCCGCGTCATGATGGGCGCGGACACCACGTACCCCAAGGAACGCAAGCAGTGGCAGCAGGAGGTCGCCGCCGAGTTCCAGCGCACCACCGGCGCGAAGGTGCAGTGGGAGACCTACTCGTCCGCGCAGGAGGAACTGACCGCGATCCAGACGAGCGTCATCTCCGGGCAGGGTCCCGACGTCTACGCGATCGGCACCACGTTCACCCCCACCGCCTACGCCACCGGCGCCTTCGTCGAGATGGGGGCGAAGGAGTGGGACGCGGTCGGCGGCAAGGACCAGTTCGACCCGGCGTCCTTCGGCATCTCCGGACCGAGTGCGTCGAAGCAGATCGGCATCCCGCTCGCCAGCCGCCCGTTCGTGATGGCCGTCAACACGGAGCTGCTCGCCAAGGCCGGCATCACCGAGATGCCGACCACGTGGGACCAGCTCACGGAGGACGCGAAGAAGACGACCGAGGGGGACGTGCACGGCCTGGCGATCGCCTACGCCGACGGCTTCGACCCGTGGAAGTTCATCTGGGGCATGGCGCAGAACGCCGGCAACACGATCGTGTCGAAGGACGGGAAGGCCGAGATCGACGGGAAGGCCGTCGAGGACGCCTACCGCACCTACTTCGACTGGATCACGAAGGACGGCGTCGTCGACAAGGCCGCGATCGGCTGGAACAACGCGCAGGCCCTCGCGCAGTTCACCGAAGGGAATGCCGCCTTCTTCCCGATGACGACCACCACCGCGATCAACTCGTTCACGGACACGAAGGTCGACGGCAAGTACGAGTTCGCCCTGCTGCCGACCGTCCCGCCGGGCGCGACGTCGCGCCCCAGCGACGGCATCGAGGCCGCCAGCATCCTGTCCGGCGACAACTGGGTCGTCGCCGACTACGGCACGAAGCAGGACCTCTCGTTCGACTTCATCAAGCAGCTCAGCACGCCGCAGGCCCAGCTCGAGTACTACCGGCTCTTCGGCAACCTGCCCACGAACGCCGACGCCGCCGCACAGCTCGCGGCCGACAATCCGCAGCTCGCGCCGATCATCCAGGCCGGCAAGCTCTCCAAGCCCACCGCCTTCACGGGTGCGTGGTCGGACATCCAGCTCGCCCTGGTCGACGTCGTCGTGCAGTCCATCCCGCAGCTCAAGAGCGGCGGGGTCAGCGACGACCAGCTCCGACAGCGCCTCCAGGCCGCGCAACGGGACGCGCAGGCCACCCTGAACCGCCAGAAGAACGGAGGGCTGTGATGACCGCCACCGAGACCCGCCCGCGGACCGACACGGCGTCGCACCGGCCCGTCCGGCCGGTGGGCAAGACCCCGCTGTACAAGAAGGAGCGTCCGCTCTGGATGCTCCTGCCCGGGGGCGTCCTCATGCTCGCCGTCATCGTGGTGCCGCTCCTCGTCGGGGTGTTCATCGCGATGCTCGACCTGGACCAGTACACGCTGCGGCAGTGGTTCAGCGCCCCCTTCATCGGGTTCGCGAACTTCGTCGAGGCCTTCACCGCATCGCCGCTGCTCCACTCGGTCTGGATCTCGGTCTCGCTGTCGGTGCTCGTCACCGCCGTCACGGTGCCGATCGGGGTGGCCGCCGCGATCTCGACCCAGAACCGCTTTCCCGGCCGCGGGCTCGTCCGGTCCGTCTACCTCATCCCGTACGTGGCTGCCCGCGTTCGTCGTCGGGACGTTCTTCCGGGACAT
>NZ_BACW01000610.1:0-1453 GCF_000333315.1 Curtobacterium sp. B8 | reverse complement strand
CGCGCGGATCGGCCGCGGCAGCAAGGTCCCGCACCTGTCGTACATCGGCGACGCCGAGGTGGGCGAGGACTCGAACATCGGCGCGAACACGATCACCGCGAACTACGACGGCGTGGCGAAGCACCGCACCGAGGTCGGGTCCAACGTCAGGACCGGGTCGCACAACGTGTTCGTCGCCCCCGTTAGGATTGGTGACGGAGCGTACACCGGCGCCGGGACCACCGTCCGCAAGGACGTCCCTGCCGGGTCGCTGGCGATCAGCTACGCCCCACAGCGCAACACCGACGGCTGGGTCGAGGAACACCGACCCGGCACGCTGGCGGCCGAGGCGGCTCGGCGCGCGCGTGGCGAACAGATCTGACGGCCTCCGGGTCGATCGACACGGCCCTCCGGGGCCAGGGAGTGAGCACGGCACTTGTCCGGAATCAAAGCCACTGGTCAGAAACGACTCGTCCTCGTCTCGGGCCGGGCACACCCGGCGCTGTCGGCGGAGATCGCGGAGGAGCTCGGCGTCGAGCTCGTCCCGACCGACGCGCGGACCTTCGCGAACGGTGAGCTCTACGCCCGCTTCGACGAGTCGGTCCGCGGCTGCGACGCGTTCGTCATCCAGTCGCACACGGCGCCCATCAACGAGTGGCTCATGGAGCAGCTCATCATCGTCGACGCCCTGAAGCGTGCCTCGGCGAAGCGCATCACCGTCGTCGCCCCCTTCTACCCATACGCCCGTCAGGACAAGAAGGGCCGCGGCCGCGAGCCGATCTCGGCCCGACTCGTCGCCGACCTCTTCAAGGCGGCCGGTGCGCACCGCATCATGAGCGTCGACCTGCACGCGGCACAGATCCAGGGCTTCTTCGACGGCCCGGTGGACCACCTGTTCGCCATGCCCGTGCTGCTCGAGCGCTTCCAGGAGATCCTCGACCCCGCGACGCTCACCGTCGTCTCGCCGGACATGGGCCGCGTCCGCGTCGCCGACATCTGGTCGGAGAAGCTCGGCGCGCCGCTCGCCATCATCCACAAGCGCCGCGACCCGCTCGTGCCGAACCAGGTCTCCGTGCACGAGATCGTCGGTGACGTGCGGGGCCGCGTCTGCCTGCTCGTCGACGACCTCATCGACACCGGCCGCACCATCGCCAAGGCAGCCGAAGCGCTCAAGGCGAACGGCGCCACGGGCGTCGTCGTCGCCGCGACCCACGCGGTGTTCTCGGACCCGGCCACCGAACTGCTGCAGAGCGAGTTCATCGACCGCGTGGTCGTCACCGACACGCTGCCGCTGCCCGAGGAGAAGCGATGGGACCGCCTCGAGGTCCTGCCGATCGCGCCGCTCATCGCCCGGGCGATCCACGAGGTCTTCGACGACGGTTCCGTGACGTCAATGTTCGACGGCGCGGCCTGACCCACCCGGTGGCGTCCTCGCCCGCGCGTGACGCTCTGGGCGCCCGGCTGCGGGCGGCCG
>NZ_BACW01000611.1:0-1866 GCF_000333315.1 Curtobacterium sp. B8 | reverse complement strand
CCCGGGTCGACGAGCAGCTTGACGGTCGACCGGCCCCCTTTGAGGGGGACGGTCCCGCTGACCTCGAACCACCACGTGACCAGGCACGGGCCCACTGCTCACCGACCGCGAACGGCCGGTACTCGGCCGCCAGGGCTTCGGCCGCGGGCACGGGTTCGTCCGGCACCTGCCACGCGGCGAGGTCGACGGGCGTGCGGGCCTGGTGGACGGCCGGGGTGATGCGTTCGCTGAGGACGCGCTCGATGCGGGCCTCGACGAGCTTCTGGTTCTGGTGCATGGGCGGGGTCTCCACGGGAGGGCGCCGCCAGGTCGCGGATCAGGGACGACCTGGAAGCGCGGTTCAGGAAAGGTAGGACAGGTGCGGGAACGAGGAGCGCGCGTCCTCGAGCAGGGCGCGCGCGACACGCACGGAGTCGACGAGCGGGTGGTGCGCGAGGGCGCGCAGCGCTGCTGCCCGGTCGCCGTGCAGCGCCGCCTGGATGGTCTGCCGTTCGACGTACTTGACGGCGGTGACCGTCCCGAGTCCGAAGTCCGGGACACGCGCGCCCGGGATCGGGTGTGCGCCGGCGGCGTCCACGATGCACGGGATCTCGACCACGGCGTCGTCGTCGAGGCCGGCGAGTGCGCCCCGGTTCCGCACGTTGAGGATGAGCCGGGCGCGCTGGTCGTAAGCGATGCCGCGCATGAGCGCGAGCGCGACGTCCTCGTAGCCCCCCGAGGTCATGTCCTCGACGTCGCGCTCACCCATGCCGGCCGAGTCGCGGTTGGTCGCCATGTAGCTGGCCTCGCGCTCGTTGCGGCTGTCCTGCCAGGCTCGGTACGGGTGCTCGCACGCGCCGGCGACGGCCCAGAAGCGGTCCTGCTGCTCCACGAGGTACCGGGCGCGCGTGTGCGGTGCGTACTGGTCGGCCTGCAGGACGTCCCGTCGGTACGAGTAGTAGTGCAGGTACTCGTTCGGCAGCGCACCGAGGGCCTGGATCCACTCGGCTCCGAAGAGCTTGCCCTCCTCGAACGACTCGATCCGGCCGGCGTCCGCGAGGACCTCCGGCAGCCGGTCGACCCCGTCGACGCGCACGGCGGTCAGCCAACCGAGGTGGTTGAGGCCCGCGTACTCGAGCTCGACGTCGGGCCCGTGCTGGACGCCGAGGGTGCCGAGGGCCCGCCGGGCGAGGCCGATGGGGGAGTCGCAGATGCCGATGACCCGTTCGCCGAGCACGGTGGACATCGCCTCCGTCACGACGCCGGCGGGGTTGGTGAAGTTGATCACCCACGCGTCGGGGGCGAGCCGCTTGACGGTGTGCGCGAGCTCCATGACGGTGGGCAGCGTCCGGAGGGCGTAGGAGATGCCGCCGAACCCGACGGTCTCCTGCCCGATCACGCCGTGGGACTGGCCGATGCGTTCGTCGGTCGCCCGGCCCTCCATGCCCGCGACCCGGATGGCCGAGAAGACGAAGTCCGCTCCCGGGAGCGCGTCCTCCACGTCGGTGTGCACGCTCACGGTGGGCGCGTCGGGCACGCCCTCGGCCTGGTCGGCGAGGATCCGCGCCATCGTGCGGAGGCGGTCGGCGTCGACGTCGACGAGGGCGACCTCGGTCACCCGGCCGGGCTCCCGGTCGCGCAGGAGGGCGGAGTGGACGAGCGGTGTGCGGAACCCGCCACCGCCGATCATGACGAGCTTCATGCGACGAGGACCTCCACGCCGTGCGCGGCGAACGCGGCGGCGACCGGGACCGGCGGGTCGTCGTCGGTGACGATCCGCACGATCGATGACGGCAGGTCGATGCGTGCCGCCCCGGTGCCAGGGAACTTGCTGCTGTCGGCGAGGACGGTGACCTCGTCGCACGCGTCGGCGATCGCCTGCTTGAT
>NZ_BACW01000612.1:0-2323 GCF_000333315.1 Curtobacterium sp. B8 | reverse complement strand
TCCCGTCCGTCCCGCCGTCGCGTCGTGACGGCGGCCGTCAGCGCCGCGGACGGATCCGCAGGGTGACCACCTGGAACGGCCGCAGCCCGAGCGACACCGTCCCGCCGTCCCACGCGAAGGTCCGGGCCGTGCGCTCCGGGTCGGTGATCGAACGCTCGCGCAGGTCGACCTGCTCCACCGACTCGGCGTCGATCCGCAGGTCGAGCACGGTGTCGGTGCGCGCGCCGAGCGCCTCGTACAGCCTCACGACGACGTCGCCCGAGCGGTCGTCGGCCAGCTTGACCGACTCGACGCGCACACCCGGCGTCGTCGGCACGACCGGCGCCGTGAGCGCCTCCACCGGTGCGGCTCCCTCGGCGGCCGGCACCGCACGCAGCGGCAGGTTCTGGTCGTACCCGCTCGCCACGACGTCCGCGATCGTGGCGCCGGGGTGCACGGCGTACGCGAACGCGTGGTGTCCGAGGTCCTGCTCGGGGTCGGGCGACTGGGCGCCGCGCACCAGGCTGAGCCGGACCTCGGTCTCGACCTCGCCGGAGGAGCCCACGCGGCGGGTGACGTCGTGGCCGTAGGTGCCGGCGTTCGTGACGCCGATCCCGTAGCCGGGTTCCTCGACGTGCACCCAACGGTGCGCCATCACCTCGAAGCGTGCGTCGTCCCACGAGGTGTTCGTGTGCGTCGGTCGCCGGAGGTGCCCGAACTGGATCTCGGCGCTGTGGTGCTGCGCGTGCACGACGAAGGGCAGCGACGCCTTGAGGAGCTTCTCGCGCTCCTGCCACTCGACGTCGACCCCGAGGTGGACCCGGACGTCGTCGGCGTGGACCGCGATGCTCTGCACGAGCTCGGACGATCCGAACACCCGGCGGACGCGGACCACGGCGCGGAGGTCGTCGTCGGTGGTGAGCTCCACCGACCGGGCGGCACGGAGCTCGACGACCGAGTGCCGGTAGTGGGCGTCGATGTCCCAGGCGTCCCAGGCGTTCGGCAGGTCCTCGTGCAGGTGCAGCAGGTTGGCGCTGCGGTCCGACGGCACGAGTTCGCGGTCGTGGGCGAGGTCGCGGATCGAGTCGACGAGCCCGTCGGTGTCGACGTGCACGCGGACGAGCCCGTTGTCGAGGACGGTGCCGTCGGCGTCCTGCGTCGCCGTGACGGGGTGCGTCGGTGTGACCGGCCGCAGGGGGGACAGGGCGTGCGCCGCCGCCTCGACGACGCCGATCGGCGAACCGTCCGCGCCGACGACGAGGGCGCGGCGGTCGTGATCGGCGGGGTTCGCGACCGCACCGCCGACACCGAGCCGCGTGAGGGCGTCCGTGATGAGCGCCTCGATCTCCGCGTGGTTGCGGGCGTAGGTGTCCTCGTTCTCCTCGTGCACCCACTGGATCGACGAGCCGGGCAGGATGTCGTGGAACTGCTGGAGCAGCGTGGACTGCCAGAGCCGGTCGAACGCCTCGTACGGGTACTCGGCACCGCGGAGCGCGGCGGCGGTCCACCACAGCTCCGCTTCCCGCAGGAGGTGCTCGGCCTTCCGGTTGCCGCGCTTCTCGCGGGCGTGCGAGGTGAACGTGCCGCGGTGCAGCTCCAGGTACAGCTCGCCGACCCACGTCGGGGCGTCGGGGTACTCCTCGCGGGCCCGGGCGAAGAAGTCGTCCGGGTGCTCGATCTCGACGCGGGGCGATCCTTCGAGGGACTCGACCCGACGCTGCCGCTCGAGCATCTCGCGGATCGGACCGCCGCCGCCGTCGCCGTAGCCGAACGGCACGAGCGAGGTCGTCGCAGCCCCCTTCTCGCGGAACTGCCGGACGGCGTGGTGCAGCTCCTCGCCCTCGAGGGTCGAGTTGTACGTGTCGATCGGGGGGAAGTGCGTGAAGATCCGGGAGCCGTCGATGCCCTCCCACCAGAACGTGTGGTGGGGGAACGTGTTCGTCTGGTTCCACGAGAGCTTCTGCGTGAGGAACCAGTCGAGTCCGGCGAGCTTGGCGATCTGCGGGAACGCGGCCGTGTAGCCGAACGAGTCCGGCAGCCAGATGCCGTGCGTCTCGACGCCGAGCTCCTCGGCGAAGAACCGGAGTCCCTGGGTGATCTGGCGGACCATCGCCTCGCCGCCGGGCAGGTTGCCGTCCGGTTCGATCCACTGCGAGCCCACGACGATCCACTGTCCGCGGGCGATCGCGGCCTTGATGCCCTCGAACACCGCCGGGTACCGCTCCTTGACCCAGGCGTACTGCTGGGCGCTGGACGCGGCGAACTTGAACTCGGGGTACTGCTCGGCGAGGGCGAGCACGTTCGAGGACGTCCGGCCGGTCTTGCGCTTCGTCTCCCGGATCGG
>NZ_BACW01000613.1:0-5833 GCF_000333315.1 Curtobacterium sp. B8 | reverse complement strand
CCCGCACCGCGCCGTACCTCGCCCTCGTCGCGTCGGGATGGGCATCACGCGGGTCCGCGCCCTCCTCGAGGACACCGACCTGCGCCCGGGCGAGGCCACCGTCCTGCTGCGCGGGACCGACGCCGACCAGCAGTACCTCTGGGACGAGACCGTCGCCCTCGCGAACGCGACCGGCAGCACGCTCTTCGCCATGGTCGGGCACCGCGCGCACTCGCGGGAGAGCTGGATGACCGAGGAGGACGTCCGCCGCGGGGTCACGCTCCGGTCGGTGTTCCCGCGGCTGCTCGAGTCCGACCTGTACGTGTGCGGACCGCGGGTGTGGTCCGACCTGGTCGTCCGGGAGGCGCGGCTCGCCGGTGTCCCCGAACACCAGATCCACCAGGAACGGTTCGAGTGATGCGCGCTCGGGTGATCGCCGGCGGCATCGTGTCGTCGGCGGCGGTCCTGGTCATCGGCTGGCAGCTCGGCGGGCAGCCTGCCGCGACGGTGTCCCGGTCCCAGGCGGCGACGTCGGGTGGCACCAGCAGCGCGGACAGCGGCAGCACGGCCGGCGGCAGCGCCGGCAGCGGCAGCGCTGCGGCCACCGGCGGCAGCGGTACGAGCGGCAGCGGCGGAAGCAGCAGCAGCGGCGGGGCCGGTAGCAGCACCGGCAGCTCCGCTTCCGGGTCCGCGTCCGGGTCCGCGTCCGGTGCCGTCAAGGACGGCACCTACACGGGGCAGACCGTCCAGACCCAGTACGGGCCCGTCCAGGTGCAGGTCACCGTGGCCGGCGGCAAGCTCACCGACGTCACGGCCCTGCAGCTGACGAACAGCGACGGCCGGTCCGTCATGATCAGCCAGCAGGCGGCGCCGATCCTCCGGCAGGAGGCACTCCAGGCGCAGTCGGCGCAGATCCAGGCCGTCAGCGGCGCCACCTTCACCAGCGAGGGGTACACCACTTCGCTGCAGTCCGCGCTCGACCAGGCGGGCTCGTGAGCGTCCAGACGTTCGAGACCATGGGCACCGTGGTGAGCCTCCGGGGCGCGACCCCCGAGGCCGCCTCCGCGGTCCGTGCGGTCTTCGCCGGCCACGACCACCGCTACAGCCTGTACGACCCGGCGTCCGTCCTCAGCCGTGTGGCGGCCGGGTCGCTCCGACTCGCCGACGCCCCGCAGGAGGTGCGGGACGTGTACGCCCTCGCGCTCGAGTGGCGTGACCGGACGGGCGGCGCGTTCACCCCGCACCGGCCCGACGGCGTCGTCGACCTGTCCGGCGTCGTGAAGGCGCTCGCGATCCAGGAGGCCGGGGCGGTCCTCGACCGTGGGTCGTCCGACTGGCTGATCGCGGCGGGCGGCGACGTCCTCGCCCGCGGGCGGCTCGTCGGACCGGACGGACCTCCCGAGCCCTGGAGCGTCGGCGTCGTGGACCCGGCACGCCGGGACACGGTCGTCGGGGTCGCCCGCCTCGAGGGCACCCGACGCGCCGTGGCCACCTCCGGGACGGCCGAGCGGGGTGAGCACATCTGGCGCCGCTCGACGCCCGCGTTCGTGCAGGCCACCGTGATCGCGGACGACATCGTGACCGCGGACGTCCTGGCCACCGCGGTGGTCGCGGGGGACGCGGACGACCTCCGCGCGCTCACCGCCGACGGCTCGGTCGACGTCCTCGCGTTCGGGGTCGACGGCACGGTCTGGGCGACCCCGGGGGCCCGGTCCGTGGTCGAGCCGGCGGGCGCGACCGGTCCCTGACGCGGTCGGCAGCGGCCTGGAGGGGCGGCTCGCCGCCGCCACGGCCGGTGCGCGACGGGGACGCGCGCCGCTGGCAGCGCCACGCTGTCAGGGCTACGGGCGAGGCACGACGCGACCCGCTGCCTCCAGGCCGGTGCGTCAGCGCGGCGGGGAGCGCGACGGTGTCAGCGCGACGTGACGGGCCGCGTCCGCACCGGCGCGAGCAGGTGCGTCAGCGTGACGGCGACGAGTGCGCCCGCGGCGATGATCGCCGCCAGCACGACGACCTGGAACCGTCCGGCCTCGATCGGCGACACCCCGCCGAACACCGCGCCGACGAAGGCGCCGGGCAGGGTCACGAGCCCGGTGGTGCGGGTCTGGTCCGTGCTCGGGACCATCGCGGCGTGGACGGCCCGGCGGACGAGGGTGGCCGTCGACCGGCGGGGCGTGGCCCCGAGGGCGAGCCAGCCCTCGACGTCGTCCCAGCGGTCGTCGACGAGCTCCACGAAGCGCCGGCCGGAGAGCGTGGCGCTCGTCATCGCGTTGCCGACCACGATGCCGCCGATGGCGAGGACGTACCGCGGGGTGAACTCGATGGCGCCGGTCACGAAGACGACCGTGAGCGCGGCGCCGATGCCGATCGCCATCGACACGGCCACGGGCAGCAGCCGGTCGCGCAGCGTGCCGAGTCGCCGTGCCGCGGTCGTGGTCGCGACGCCGAACATGACGACGAGCGCGACCGCGATCCACGCCGGATCCCGGATCACCCCGGTCAGGACGACGCTGAGCACCGCGAGCTGGAGGGTGCCGCGGAGGACGGCCAGCGCGGGCGCCCACGGCGACGGGGCCCGGGCGAGCAGGAGCACGGCGGTGGCCAGGGCGACGAGCACCGCGACGCCGAGGAGCGTCCTGAGCAGCACGTCGACGTCGAGGGTCACGGCGGCGTCGCCCCCTCGAGCCGGGCCTCCTCGGCGTCGTAGCCGGCGCGCACCTGGCGGAGGACGAGGTCGTCGATCTCCTCGGCGTCGCGGAGCCGGAGGAGCGTCGCGGCCTTGTGCTGGACGAGGGCGAGCTCCAGGGCGACCGCGGCGTCGTGTCGCTGCAGGGCCGGGTGGTCGTCGTCCTCGGCTTCCTCCCGGGCCTGGATCACGTCGAGGTGTGCCTCGTAGTCCTTGCGCACGCGGTCGACGGTGGCACGGTCGGCGCCGGCCGTGCGGGCGAGGCGGGGGAGTGCGTCGAGGGCCTCCTCGATCGCGGTCCGCTCGGCGTACCGGCGCTCCTCGCCGACCGACTCGTCCTCGGGGAGCGCCGCACGGCGGAGCACCGCGGGCAGCACGAGCGCCTGTCCGACGATCGTGAGCACGACGACACCCGCGGTGACGAAGACGATGAGGTCGCGGTCCGGGAACGCTGCGCCGGACTCGAGGGTGCGCGGGACGGCGACCGCCATCGCGAGCGAGACCGCGCCGCGGAAGCCGGCGAAGCCGCTGACCAGTCGGTCGCGGTGGCCCTCCCGCGGTCGGCCGCCGGTGCGCCGGGTGACGAGCCAGATCGTGCCCCCGGCGGCGTTGAGGAACGCGAACCGCACCACGACGAGCAACACGGCCACCGCGGCGATCAGTCCGCCCGCGCGGAGCAGTTCGGTCGGGTCGAGGGCCCGCGCGGCGATCATCGCCTCGATGCCGACGAGCACGAAGAGGGCGCCGTTGAGCAGGTACGTCAGGAAGGACCAGAACGCGCGCACCTGCTGCCGTGTCTCGGCGCGGTCGAGCTTCGGCGCGACCTGGCTCACGACGATCCCGGCGGTGACGACCGCGAGCACCCCGGACGCGTCGACCGCCTCCGCGCCGAGGAAGGCGACGAACGGGACGAGCAGGGTCACCAGGTTCTGGAGCACCACCGACTCGACGCGGCGGAGGACGAGGGTGCCGACCCAGGCCGCTGCGAGGCCGGCCGCGACCCCGCCGACGTACGACAGGAGGAGCATGCCCGAGACGCCCCAGACCGTGAGCTGCTGCGTGCCGACGGTCACCGCGACGGCGATGCCGTACACGACGAGGGTCGTGCCGTCGTTCACGAGGCTCTCCGCTCGGAGCACGGTGACGTTGCGACGGGGGAGCATCCGCGTGAGCGCCCCCACGGCGGTCGCGTCCGTCGGGGCGACGGCGGCGCCGAGCACCCACGCCGGCCCCCACGGGAGCCCGAGCAGGTGGAGCAGCGCAGCCACGGCGCCCGCGGTCAGGACGACGAGCAACGTGCCCATGAGGACGATGCCGCGGAGGTTCTTCCGGATCTCCCGCAGCGACGTCGTCAGGCTCTCCCAGTAGAGCAGCGCCGGCAGGAAGAGGAGCAGGACGGCGTCGGCGGGCAGCTGCACGTCGGAGAACTGCGGGACGAGCGCGAGCCCGGCGCCGAACACCAGCAGCAACACCGGCGGTGCGACCCGGATGCGGTCGGCGATGCCGGCCGTCACCGCGATGGCGAGGCCGAGCACGACCACCAGTTCGGGTCCGAGCACGCATTCCTCCTCGTCAGGCCGACACCCCAGTCAACGCGGTCCGCGCTGATCGCGTCGCGGTGTCCGCGCTCAGCGCACGAGCCGAGCACGCCAGGCCACGGTAGCGTCGGCCGCGTGACCGCTCGAACCGACCGCGCCGACGATGCTGACCATCTCCTCCCGCTCGACGTCGTCGAGGTCGGGAACCGCCTGGTGGTCCCCGACCTGCACCGTCCGGTGGCGGCGGTGATCGAGGACGGCGCCGTGGTGCGGTGGTTGACGTGGCCGTCTGCGCCGTTGCCGGAGCGTGCCGTCGAGGAGGCCGCGGCCTGGCCCACCACCGAGGGCATCTGGGTCGTGTACTCCTCCGACGGCATCGACGGTGGGTCTCGCACCGCGGTGCACCTCGACCCGGACCGCGTCGGGGCGGCCGTCGACCTCGGCGACCGGCGTGTGGTCGGCGCGGACAGCGGCGGCCTGTGGCTCGCGGATCCTCGCGACGCGTCGGAGTGGATGGCCGTGAGGACCGAGGACGGCCCCTTCGACGAAGACGTTCCGGCGTCCTTCGCCGCGGCCGACCCCCCGTGGGCTGAGGTCGAGCCGTTCTGGCCGGACCCCGAGACGTGGACAGAGCCCGAGGACTCCGAGGACTCCGAGGACTCCGAGGACTCCGAGGACGACGGTGGACCGGCGGCCGATGCCGAGCGGGACTTCGACGGCTCCGACGACCCCGACACGACGGTGGCCACGAAGTACCAGTGGACCATCGGGTTCGCCGACTGGGCCGGCGACTCCGACGGACCCGTGGAGGACGAGACCGATGCCGACGGCTCGGACGACCCCGGCCCGCCGTCGCCGACCCCGCCGACGGACGTCGAACGCATCGCGCCCGACGGCACGCGCACGACCATCCGGGTCGACCACCTCGTGGAGCGGGTCTCGGTGGAGGGCGACACGATGACCCTGCGGTTCCACCGGACCGGTCCGGACCTCGTTCCTGCGGAGGACGGTGGCCGCGACGTCGTCTACCGACCCCGGGAGGTCGTGGTGGACGTGTCCGCCGGTCTCCCGGCCTCGGTGGACACCGACACACTCGACTCGTCGCCGCTGGAGGACGCCGCGGAGGACGACGCCGCCGACCTCGAGTGGGAGCGGTCGATCGAGGAGCGCGAGGCACGTCGGGCGCCGTGGGTCGAACGGCTCGACCTCGAAGGCATCGACGGCAGCCGGTGGCCGCTGTGGGACCGGGACACGGTCAGACGGGAGCACAGCGTCGCCCGGCTCGTCGAGCAGCTCACGCACCTCGACGCCCCCGCGATCACCTGGACGCGCGGCGTCGACGGTGTGCGTCGGATGCGGAGTGACTACCGCGACGTGCACGTCGAGGTCGAAGGAACGTTCCCCGACACCGCGGTGGTGGTGTCCTTCGAGCACACGGCGGTCCCGTTCCTCCGGCTCCGTCGCCGCTTCCGAGTGTTCGACGACACGGGTCGACCCGTCGGCCACGGGTACGTCGGGGTGTACCTCGACGAGGACGTCACAACCGGACACATCCCGCCGCGACGTGACGCGGTCGACGGCGTCCTCGACATCTGAGCGGACCGGCACCGGACGGGATCGACGGACGGGA
>NZ_BACW01000614.1:0-1640 GCF_000333315.1 Curtobacterium sp. B8 | reverse complement strand
CAGTCGTCATCGATGGGCTGGAGGAACTGGTAGCTGTGCACCACGACGGGTTCGTCGATGGGGCGTGCGGACGTGTCCAAGGTGAAGGTCGCTGTCCATCCGGTCTCATCGGCGTGGAGTGTGCCCGAGGACGCGACCCCGTTCTTCGTCAGGATGACGTCGTCGTTGACGAGGTCCAGCGAGATCTTCTCGTACCGGTCCGCGAAGCCGAGTACCACGTGCACGAAGTAGTGGAGGCTCGACACGGCGGCACGACAGCGCACGCTGAGGACCGGTTCGCCCGTCGACCAACGCAACGTGACCTCGTGCGCGGTCTGAGCCGACGGGTGGTCGGGCCAGCATCGCAGCGCCGTTCCGTGGTCGTCGGTGAGTGCGAGGCCGTCCGAGGAGAGGAGCGGCCATGTGTCCGTCGGGCGCTCCGTGCTCAACTGGCGGTAGAAGGACCGCATCTGCACGAGGGTTCCGAGCGGCTCGCGCCCCTCGGAGAGGACGCCCCGGGCGATCTCTCGCGGAAACGACCGTCGGAAGCCGGTCGTCTCGGGGGCCCGCAGTTGCCGGAGCATCTCGTGCACGAAGTCCACGGCGTCGTTCCCCGCCGTCGCGTCAGTGAGGGCGCGGAAGCGGGGCTCATCGAAGTCCGGGACGCTGAGGAGCTCGCCGAACTCGAGCACCTCGAGGAGCGTGATCTTCCTGCGCCCGTGTATGAAGGACGCCTCGACGTAGTCCTTGAACGCGTGCAGCGCGGTGAGCAGCGTGGTCTCTTCCAAGCCGGTCAGACGAACGTTCCCCGCGGGCGCGTCCGGGTGGACGATCGAGGACTGCGCCAGCATCTCGTAGCTGACACGGGAGGTTCGGATGCGAGCCAGCTGGGTGGAGGGTCCGTTGCTCTGGCCGTTCACGCCCATCGGGTAGGACCAGGAGGGGAAGTAGCGATGCAGGTCGATGTCGACCCGCTCATCGTGGTGCAGCGCGCTGAGCTCATGGCTGATCCCCGGCTTGCCGGAGCGGTAGCCCAGACGCATCAACTCCGCTTGCAGCGCCTCCGGATCCGAAGCGAGCAGATCGATGTCCGTCGTCGGACGGTGGGTCCGGTGACACCCTCGTGTGTGCAGCTGCGCACTGTGCCCCTTCAGGTAGACGACCGGCCCGAAGCGATCGGCGAAGTCGACGAGCTCGGCGTCGAGGGTACGGATGTCGCGCTGGATGGCGATCGCATGCGCCTCGGTCTCGGTACCGAGCTCCTCCACAGCCCGCGAGACCGAGGTCGGGATGGTCGGATGACAGCGCCGGAGAGCCGTCGACGACAGCTTGTGCTCGCGGAGCAGCTCAACGAACGGTTCGACAGCGACGCCGTCCGGGAACGGGTCCGTCGACCGCTGCGAGGCCGCGGCCACCCACAGGATCGCGAGTGCTTCGGGAGTCATGGTCGTGGACACGGTGTCGTTCCTTTCACGGGGTCGTCTCCCGCCAGATCGAGATCATGAGGTTCATGAAGCGGCTCCGGTCGTATGGGTCCGAGTCGCCTGGGTCGAGCTGGCGAGCGGGAGCTGTCGACCACGACGTGGGCGATGTCCTCGAATGTGCCCACGCGCGGAGGGTCGTCGTCAACCAGACCGGGACCGGAGATGCGACCCCCGTTG
>NZ_BACW01000615.1:0-898 GCF_000333315.1 Curtobacterium sp. B8 | reverse complement strand
TCCGAGAGGCAGCTGCGGTGACGAGTTGGTCGGGTAGGGCGAGGAGCGTCTGGACGACGCCGAGGACCGCGGCAGCTCCGACCACGCGCGTGAACGAGACGAACGGTCGATGTGCGAGGAGGACTGCCCCGATGAGTGCTCCGACGGCACAGAGCGTCGTGAACAGCCCGTAGTCGAGAGCGCCCGTCCCCGGTGACTCCCTCGCGAGCGAAGTCAGGAGCACGGGCAGGTTGAGGGCCGACACCGACACGATCCCGACGAGCATGATCGTCCAGCCGACCAGAGGGATCGCTCTGACCGTGGCGAGACCCTGTCCGATCCCGTCGTCACTCGCGGAACGGGGCTCCTCGAACATCTCGTCAGGACGCAAGCGGAGGAGTCCGATCACCATCAGCGCACACGCGACACCGTTGGCCACGAAGGACCATCCAGCTCCGATGGACGCGATCGCCGCACCGCTGAGGACCGGGCCGATCAGCCTGCCCAGCTGGAAGACCGACGCGTTCAGGCTGATGGCCGCCGGCATGAGATCCCTCCCCACCAGATCCCCGACGATCGCGTGCCTCGCCGGGTTGTCCACGACGGTGAGGAGACCGAGTGCCGCGCTCGCGACCAGGAGGACCGGGAGAGTCGCTGCCCCGGAGAGGTGGAGGATCCCGAGGACGACGGAGAGTGCCGAAGCGATCCCCTGGGTCAGGACGAGGAGCGACCGTCGTGAGAACCGGTCCACCACTGCCCCTCCGAGCAGCCCGAACACGAGGAGCGGGCCGAACTGGAGCATCGTCGCGATCCCCACCAGCACCGCGCTTCCGGACGCCTCGAGCACCGCCCAGTCGAGCGCCACACGCTGCATCCAGGTCGCACTGTTTCCGACGAGGTTGCACGCGACGAACCATCG
>NZ_BACW01000616.1:0-1155 GCF_000333315.1 Curtobacterium sp. B8 | reverse complement strand
ATCATATACAGCACGAGCCCATAGCCGGGATAGCCGTATATGCGAAATAATTTATAGCTGTGCTTATGCATGGCCGAAAATAGCGATATCCGGTTCAATAACGTAAAAATCAATCTACCCGTTTCCAGATTTCATTAAAACTCACGAACCCCCAATTTACTTTTAACTGCAATTCTGTACCCTGCATATTAATAATAAAACGCCCGTGATAGGTTTTATTGTCCTTAGGGTCGATAACGATGCCTTCAAATTGCCTGGCGCTAACCGGCTTCAGTTCGCGGCCGATAATCTTATTGTCGTTTTTCTTGTCTTTTTCTGTTTTAGTGCTGATTTGCCGGGCTGTAAACAAAGGGCCATAGGTGTAAAACTCAATGATATCATGATCCGGGGTTTCCCATTTACCGGTAGCGCCAGTTGTTTGCGCATGGGATATTAAACCAAAGAATACGGAAAATACGGTGGTCATAAGCATGTGTCTGTACATAATCGTAAAGTTTAAATGGTTCTTTATAACGGGGCTTTGATGCCGAGCAGTGCGCTGATCCCGCTGAGATGTGTATTGGAGTTTTTAGGAATATTGGGGATGGTAGAGCCCTGGCCTTCCAGGAAAACGGTGAAAGATTTAGATATTTTAAAATTAATACCTCCGCCCGCATTGACATACAGGTAGGTGCCGGATAAAGTTGAATAATTCACTATATTGGTGTTACTGTCAAACGAGGTAGCAGGAACATCCATAAAAGACACGCCGGTACCGGCCAAAACAAACGGCTGCCAACGGCCAAAGCTTCGCTGAAAGCCAACGGCCAGGCCTAAGTTTGTGCTGTTGGCTTTCGTGTTGACCCGTGACGTAATTCCCCCGAATAAGTTCTGCGATTTGAAGTCAACTGTGGTTTGGCCAAACTGAAGTTTGATAAAATAGTTCTGGCGATAGTTTAATTGCAGCGAGGTCATCGCGTTGGAGCCGTAGCTTGCTCTCTGGTCTGCAGCATTATCAACAGGGATAAAAACACCAACAGAGCCGCCAAAGTCCAGGTATAGTTTCCGCATGGAATGATCATCGCCACTTTGTGCACTTACAGTGCCTGCCGTGGCACCGAAACAGATCAGTGTTATCAAAAATTTGGCTTCATAAGGGAGTTAAGGATAAATCAG
>NZ_BACW01000617.1:0-3500 GCF_000333315.1 Curtobacterium sp. B8 | reverse complement strand
GGCGTTCCACCACCTCATGGCGCCGCTCTCGCGGAACGCCGACCAGGTGGCCGACTTCGCGACCGACGCGCTCCTGCACGTGCCGCGGCACCCGCTGACGGTCGCCCGCTTCGGTCTCCGTGCGCTCGAGCAGGGCACCCGCGCGTGGAACGCCCGCTTCCGCGAGGACGTGGCACCGGCCATGGTGACCGGCGTCGCGGCCCACTCCATCCAGCACGTGCCGTCGTTGTCGACCGCCGCGGCGGCGCTGTCGCTCGGGTCGTACGCCCACGCCCGCGGGTGGCCGGTGCCGATCGGCGGCAGCCAGGCGATCGTCGACGCGCTCGCCGCGGACCTCCTCGCGCACGGGGGCACGATCGAGACCGGGCGCGACGTCACGAGCCTCGGCGACCTGACGCCGGCGAAGGCGGTGCTGTTCGACACGAGCGTGCCCGGGATGCTCCGGATCGCCGGCACGCAGATCCCGACACCGCGGCGCGGGGCGCTCCGCCGCTTCCGCTTCGGCAACGCGGCCGCGAAGGTCGACTTCGCGCTGTCCGGGCCGGTCCCGTGGGAGAACGAGCAGCTCCGGAAGGCCGGGACGGTGCACATCGGCGGGACGCGCGCCGAGATCGCCGAGGCCGAGGGAGCGGTGGCCCGCGGGCAGCACGCCGAGCGGCCGTACGTCCTCGGTTCCGAGCCCACGGTGGTGGACCCGAGCCGGGCACCGGCCGGGAAGCACGTCTTCTGGGCGTACGCGCACGTCCCCGCCGGGTCCGACGTCGACCAGACCGAGGCGGTCACCCGGCAGATCGAACGGTTCGCTCCGGGGTTCCGCGACGTCGTCCTGCACTCGTCCAGCCGCACCGCGGTCCAGATGGCCGAGTACAACCCGAACTACGAGCGCGGCGACATCGCCGCGGGGGCCGCGAGCTTCTGGCAGCTCGTCAAGCGCCCGGTCCTGTCGTCGGACCCGTGGCGGATGGGCGGCGGCATGTACCTCGCGTCGCAGAGCGCGGCGCCAGGGCCCGGAGTCCACGGCATGGCCGGATGGCACGCAGCCAAGAGCGCCCTGCGCCACACGTTCGGCCTGCCCACCGACGTCGATCTCGCACCGGAGGGCTGATCCATGGCGAAGAACGTCCGCATCCTGCACTGCCGCCCGGAGGACGTCTTCGACGTGTTCCGCGACGGCTGGCTCTACACGACCTGGGTGGTCGGCGCATCACGGATGCGCGGCGAGGACCCGGGATGGCCGGCGGTCGGCAGCCGGATCCACCACTCCTTCGGCGTCTGGCCGATCGTCATCGACGACACGACGACCGTGGAGGTCTGGGACCCGCCCCGCGCGATGACGATCCGGCCGGAGGGCTGGCCGATGGGCGAGGCCCGGGTCGAGTTGACGGTCGAGGAGCACCGGCGGGGCTGCAAGGTCACGATCGTCGAGAACGCGATCGCGGGGCCCGGCTCGCACGTTCCGGACCTCCTCATGCAGCCGACGATCTGGGTGCGGAACCACGAGACGCTGCGGCGGCTCGCCTGGGTCGCAGCGGGTCGCGCCGGGCGCGACTGAAGGACGGCCTGGAGGCCCGTGGCGGCGCCGCCACGGGCCTCCAGGCCGTCGCGCTGGATCGCCGCTACTCGGCGCGGCTGAACTCGCTCGCGCGACGCACCTGGTCGTCCGTCAGGGCGACGCCCGTGTACCGCTCGAACTGGCGGGCCGCCTGCAGGGCGATGACCTCAGCGCCCGTGATGACGTGCTTGTCGGCAGCTCGGCCGGCGCGCACGAGCGGCGTCTCCGACGGGAACGCGACCACGTCGAAGACGGTGTGCGCCGCGGCGATGCGCGTGTCCTCGAACGCGAGCGTGTCCTCGTCGTCGCCCCGCATCCCGAGCGGGGTGACGTTCACGAGGACGTCGGCCGCACCGGCATCGCGCTCGTCCGCGACCCGTTCGTAGCCGTACTGCGCCGCGAGGGCCGGGCCGGTGTCGTCGTTCCGTGCGACGACGGTCAGGTGCTCGAACCCGGCGCCGCGGAACGCCGCTGTCACGGCCTTGGCCATGCCGCCGGACCCGCGCAGCAGCACCCGGGAGGCACGGTCCACGTCGTGGCTCGCGAGCAGGGACGCCACGGCCTCGTAGTCGGTGTTCGACGCGGTGAGGACCCCGTCGTCGTTCACGACCGTGTTCACGGACTGGATCGCCGCCGCCGACTCCTCGATGACGTCGACGAGCGGGATGATCGCCTCCTTGAAGGGCATCGACACCGAGCAGCCGCGGATGCCGAGCGCCCGGATCCCCGCGACGGCACCGGGCAGGTCGGTCGTCGTGAACGCCTTGTAGAGGAAGTTCAGCCCGAGTTCGTCGTACAGGAAGTTGTGGAACCGGGTGCCGATGTTGCTCGGTCGGGCCGCCAGCGACATGCAGACCTGCATGTCCTTGTTGAGGATGGGCATGGCGCCAGTCTCGCACGCCGGTGCCGATGGAGCGGTCCATGGTCGGTGTCGACGGGCGGGGCGTAACGTCGTCGGCATGGCAGAGATCCCCGACACCATGCGCGCCGTCCGGTTCTCCGAGTGGGGTGACCGCTCCGTGCTGCACGTCGAGCAGGTCCCGGTCCCTCCGGTCGAGGCGGGCAGGGTGCTCGTCCGGGTGCGCGCCGCCGGCATCAACCCGGGGGAGGCGGCGATCCGCCAGGGACTCTTCGACGGCGAGGACCCGTCGAAGCTGCCCTCGGGGCAGGGCACCGACTTCGCGGGCATCGTCGTGGCGGTCGGTGCGGGCGTGGACGGCGTCGACGAGGGCGAGGAGGTCCTCGGCTGGTCGTGGGAGCGGTCGAGCCAGGCCGAGTACGTGTCGGTGCCGGCGGGCCAGGTCGTGCAGAAGCCGCACCTGCTCTCGTGGGAGGTCGCCGGCGGGCTCGACGTCATCGCGACGACCGCGGCAGCGGCCGTGCGTGCCGTGGACCCGCGGCCGGGGGAGACGGTCGTCGTGTCCGGGGCCGCCGGCGGCGTCGGCGGCTTCGTGACGCAGCTGCTCACGAACGAGGGGATCGACGTCATCGCGATCGCCTCCGAGGCGAACCACGACTGGCTCCGGTCGAAGGGCGCCCGGCCCGTGTCGTACGGCGACGGCCTGCAGGAGCGGATCAGGGAGCTGGCGACGAACGGTGTCGACGCGCTCATCGACACGTACGGCCCCGAGTACGTGCACCTCGGTGTCGCGCTCGGCGTCCCGGTGGACCGCATCGAGACGATCATCGCGTTCGAGGTCGCGGCGGAGCTCGGGGCGAAGGCTTCGGGCAGTGCGGACACCGCGGACCCGGAGATCCTCGGCGCACTCGCGATGCAGGTCGCCGACGGGGCGATCGAGGTCCCGATCGCCGGGACGTACCCGCTCGACCGGGTGCAGGACGCCTACGCCGAGCTCGAGCAGCGGCACACCCGCGGCAAGATCGTCCTCGTCCCGTAGCCGTCCGGGGCCGGCTCCGACCCCGCAGCCGCAGGGAACGGGTCGTCCGT
>NZ_BACW01000618.1:0-4115 GCF_000333315.1 Curtobacterium sp. B8 | reverse complement strand
GGCGCGGTCGGGTCGACTCCGGCGTCGACCGGCGTCGCCGCGGGCGTGCTCGTGCGGTGCGGATCGTCCGGCGGGCGCGAGGACACGACCGCCAGGGCCGCACCCGCCACCACGAACGCGACGACACCCGCCGCCAGGGCCACCCGTCGCGGGGTGGCCCGTCGGCGGCGGGCGTCGGACATCGCGGTGCCGGTCGGCTAGCGCTTCCGCCGCTCGCGGACCCGCATGTTGACGTTGATCGGCGTACCCGCGAAGCCCCAGACCTCGCGGAGGCGTCGGGTGATGAACCGGCGGTACTGCGGGTCGAGGAAGCCGGTCGTGAACAGCACGAACGTCGGCGGCTGGCTCGACGCCTGCGTGCCGAAGAGGATGCGCGGCTGCTTGCCCCCGCGGACCGGGTGCGGGTGCTCCTGGACGAGCTCGGCGATGAAGGCGTTGACCTTGCCGGTCGGGATGCGGGTGTCCCACGAGTCGAGGGCGGTCTCGAGCGCCGGCACGAGCTTCTCGAGGTGCCGACCCGTGCGCGCCGAGATGTTGACGCGCGGCGCCCACGCGACGTGCGCGAGGTCCTGCTCGATCTCGCGCTCCAGGTAGCGACGGCGGTCGTCGTCGAGGAGGTCCCACTTGTTGTACGCGAGCACCAGCGCACGGCCCGACTCGAGCACGAGGTCGATGATGCGGAGGTCCTGCACGGAGATCGGCTCGGTGACGTCGAGGACGACCACGGCGACCTCGGCCTTCTCGAGCGCCGCGGTGGTGCGGAGCGACGCGTAGAAGTCGGCGCCCTGCTGCAGGTGGACGCGCTTCCGGATGCCGGCGGTGTCGACGAAGCGCCACACCCGCCCGCCGAGCTCGACCTGCTCGTCCACCGGGTCGCGGGTGGTGCCGGACAGTTCGTTCACGACGACCCGCTCCTCACCGGCGGCCTTGTTGAGCAGCGAGCTCTTGCCGACGTTCGGGCGGCCGAGGATCGCGACGCGACGTGGGCCGCCGACCTCCTGCTTGGCGACCGCGGACGTGTCCGGCAGGGTCTTCACGATGAGGTCGAGGAGGTCCGCGACGCCGCGGCCGTGCAGCGCCGAGACCGGGTGCGGCTCGCCGAGGCCGAGGTTCCAGAGCTCGTAGGCGTCGAGGTCGCGGCGGTCGTCGTCGGACTTGTTCGCCACGACGATGACCGGACGGTCGGTGCCGCGGAGCATCTTCACGACGTGCTCGTCGGTGGCGGTGATGCCGACCGTGACGTCCACGACGAAGAGCACCGCGTCGGCGAGGTCGATCGCGACCTCGGCCTGCGCGGCCACCGAGGCGTTGATGCCCTTGGCGTCGGGCTCCCACCCGCCGGTGTCGACGAGCGTGAAGCGCTTGTCGTTCCACTCGGCCTTGTAGCTCACCCGGTCGCGCGTGACGCCCGGGGTGTCCTGCACGACTGCCTCGCGGCGGCCGAGGATGCGGTTAACGAGCTGCGACTTGCCGACGTTCGGCCGACCGACGATCGCGAGGACCGGCAGTGCCGGCAGGAAGTAGGTGCCGTCCTCGCCGATCTGCCCCGCTTCGAGGAGCGCGAGGTCCTCGTCGTCGAGCTCGTAATCCTCGAGGCCGGCGCGGAGCGCGGTCGTCCGCTGCTCCGCCTCGGTGTCGTCGAGTCCGGCGAGCCGCTCGCCGAGGGCGGCGTCGTACTCGGGGAATTCGTCGTTCGCCGGGTTGTCGTTGTCCAGCTGCGCCATGGTGTGGGTTCCTCGCGTGCGGCGCGGTGGCCGCGGGTGATCAGTTCGTGGCCGTGCTTCGGGCCAGCTCGACGACCGCCTGCACGGTCTGGTCGAAGTCGAGGTCGGTGGAGTCGAGCGTCGTGACGCCGTCCGCGGCGTTCATGAAGTCGACGACCTTCGCGTCCGCGGCGTCCCGACGGGCGAGTGCAGCGGAGGTCTCGGCGGCCGACTGGGTCGTGACCTCGGCCGAGCGCCTGGCCATCCTAACCGACTCGTCCGCGGTCAGCAGGATGCGGACCTCGGCGTCGGGTGCGACCACGGTGGTGATGTCGCGTCCTTCGGTGATGATGCCCCGGGCGTCCGCGCGGCGCATGACCTGGCGGAAGAGCTGGACGAGCCGCTGCCGGACCTCGGGCAGCTTGGCGATGTGGGCGACCGCGGCCGTGACCTCGGGCGTGCGGATCGCGTCCGTGACGTCGGTGCCGGCCACGCGGACGAAGTAGTCGTCCGGGTCGGTGCCGATCTCGTAGTCGAACGTGTCCCAGCTCGCGAGCACGGCCCGGGCGTCGTCGAGGTCGACCTGCTGCTGCAGGGCGTGCCAGGCGAGCGCACGGTAGGCCGCCCCGGTGTCCTGGTACCCGAAGCCGAGCGCGCGGGCCGCAGCCCGGGAGACGCTCGACTTGCCGCTGCCCGCCGGCCCGTCGACCGCGATGACGAACTTCGCGACGAAGGCGCCGTCGGGCAGGCCCGACGGCACCGGCGCGCTGGTCGAACCCGGCTCGCCGCCGCCCTGGCCGTCGAGGCCGCCGGCGAGGTCGCCGCCGCCGAGGGGCCCTGGCTGGTCGCCCGGGGCCGGGAGCCCGGAGTCGGGACCGTCCGGGCCGCCCGTGACCCCGGAGTCCTGCACTGGTCGGTTCGTGTCGTCGTTCAGGCCCATGCTGCTGCGATCCTCCATCCGCGCTCCTCGAGTCGCTCGACGAGTCGCTGTTCCTGCTCGGGCACGACCGACACCTCGACGATGCCGATCTGCGCGCCCGGTGAGTGCTCGAGGCGCATGTCCTCGAGGTTGATGCCGATCTCCCCGATGAACGTGAGGAGCGCGGCGATCTGCCCGGGGGTGTCGTCGACGAGGACGACGACCTGGGCGAAGCGCTTCGAGGTGCCGTGCTTCCCCGGCAGCCGTTCGACCCCGCGGTTGCCCGCCGCGATCGCCTCGGCCAGGGTACGCGGGGAGCCCGAGGCGTGCGGGTCGTCGAGGGCCGCGAGCACCCGGTCGAGGTCGTCGCGGAGGTCGGCGAGCACCGGACGGATCCGTGTGGCGTTCGCGCCGATGATCTGCACCCAGAGCCCCGGGTCGCTCGCGGCGATCCGGGTCACGTCGCGGACGCCGCCACCCGCGAGCCCGAGCGACTCGTCGGGGGCGTCACGCAGGCGGGCAGCCATGAGGGTCGAGACGAGCTGGGGCGTGTGCGAGACGTACGCCACCGCGAGGTCGTGCGACTCGGGATCCATCGGCACCACCGTCGCACCGAGGTCGAGCGCCAGGTCCTCCACCACGGCGGCGCGCTGGTAGGTGATGTCGTCGTGCCCGGCGATCACCCACGGCTGTCCGACGAAGAGGTCGGCGCGCGCGGCGGTCGGCCCGCTGCGCTCCCGTCCGGCCATCGGGTGCGAGCCGATGTACCGCGAGACGTCGGCCCCGGCGGCCCGCAGTGCTGCGAGCGGACCGGACTTCACGCTCGCGACGTCCGTCACGACGGCGTCCGGGTAGGCCGTGAGCTCCCGCTCGACGACGGTCGCGACGACGTCCGGCGGGACCGCCACGACGACGAGCTCGGGGGCGTCACCCGCCGCTGGGGGCCGACCAGCGCCGTAGTCGACGGCGAGCGCCAGGGCGGCGGGCGACACGTCGTCGAGGACCACGTCGACGCCCTGCTCGCGGAGCGCCAGACCGATCGAGGCGCCGAGGAGCCCGGCGCCGACGATGCGCACGGGTCCGCGGAGCCGCCGGTGGATGTCAGGTCCGGCGAGCGGGGCGGGGGCGTCGGTCACCCGCCAAGCCTACCGACCACGCCCAGCGGCACCCCGAACGTCGATCGTGCGGGGTGCCGCTGTCCTCGGGTACCGGGTCGGGTTCAGCGACCCGGCCAGCGCGTGGTGAAGCGCAGCTCGACGGGTGCGTTCACCGCGTCGGTGACCCGCACGTGGCTGGCGCCCTCGCGGAGCGGGAGGGTCTGCTGCCACGCCCCGTACGCGTCCACCTGGAACCCGCGCACCGTGCCGTCGCGGAGGTCCACGATGCCGCCGTACGCGCCGGGCGCCGCCGTCCCGCTGAACCGCACGCCCGGGTTCGTGAAGTCGGGGTCGGCGTCGACGGTGCTGCCCTCGGTCGGCGTGGTGATGCGAGCT
>NZ_BACW01000619.1:0-4770 GCF_000333315.1 Curtobacterium sp. B8 | reverse complement strand
GCACCGGCCACGGCGACATCGGCGTCCTCACGGCCACGAACCCGCAGGCGGACAAGGTGATGGCGCTCCTACGCACCGCCGGCATCCCGACGGTCGCGCTGACGGACTACGCCGGCAAGAGCTCTGACCAGGTCCGCGTCGGGACGATCAAGCGTGCGAAGGGGCTCGAGTTCAAGCAGGTGCTCCTGCCGCACGTGCCGGCCGCGCTCCTTGCCGACGCTCCCCCGACCGACTCGGTCGCGGATCGCGAGCGCCGGGAACTCGACCGCCGCGAGCTCTACGTCGGGATGACCCGAGCGCGCGACGGCCTGTGGGTGGGCACACTCGGCGACGCACGGACCACAAGCTGACGCCCGCGCTGCGAACCCCGACCGCGCCGGGCACCGCGGCAGTGGCAGGATGACCCCTGACCCTTCCTCAAAACTCCGGGAGCACGATGGCTGACAAGGCGGGCCGCAACCACCTCGACGCGCTCCGGCAAGCTGCCGAGGGCGTGCGGGAGCACCGAACGGCAGTCCGAGCGGCGGGAGACGCCGCCGTCGCTGGCCTCCGCCAGCGCCGAACGTCAGTCGTGCTCGACGACGCTCGCGCGGAACTCGTCCCGCTCGGCCCGCCGGATGCAGCACTCGCAGCCGACCTGGTGCGAGCGCAGATGTTGCCCCCGACCGATCCCGACGCCGAGTCGGTGCTCCGGACGTTCACCCAGGACGTGCCGGAAGCGCTCGAGGACGTCCGTCGTGGGACGGGCTTCTCCGCGGTCTTCGCCAGCCGTGAGCGGCGGGCGGCCGCAACCCGTGGTCATGCCTTCCTGGACCAGACGCTCGACTGGATCGCCCGCACCGGAGCCGTTGCGCGCCTCCAGGCCGTCGACGACCGCCACGTGCCGCGCCCCGCGGTCCCACTGCAGGCGCTCACCGATCCCCGCGGCCCCCTCGCGACCATCGCGCCCGACCTGAGCGGCGGAACCGCGTTGCCGCTCGACGGCCTCGGCGAGCTGCCGTCCGTGGTCTCGCGGCTGGCTGACGCCATCGCGCGCGAGCGGACGGCGCACGCCGACGTGGTCGACGCCGGGCAGTCGCACCGCGCCGCTGCAGCGCGGGCGGCGCTCGACGGCATGGACATCGAGCGGCTGCGCGATGCGACCGGTGACCGTCTCCGGCTCGGCGCGCTGCGTGACGCCGGGGTGACGACGGTCGGGGCAGTGCTCCGTCGCCCTGTGGTTCCAGGACGGCTCGCGGGTGTCGGCGAGACCTCCGCAGCGCGCATCAACGGCGCCGCCCGCGCCCTCGAAGCGGCCGCCCGCGAGGACGCGACCATCCGGATCGACCCGTCGCAGCACGACGACCGGACCGTCGCACTGGTCGCCGCGCTGCATCAGTGGGAGGCGGCGAAAGCCGTCGTCGGCCCACGGGAGCAGGCACTCGTCGACGGGCTGCAGCCGCTGGCGACGATGATCGCCCGCGGGGCCACGACCGCGCTCGTCATCCCGAGCCAGGACGGGACCACACCGGACTCGATCCGCCAGACCATCATCGCGGGCGCCGAGGATGCATGGCGTCGCGTCCAGCGGATCCCCGACAGGCCGGACGCTCCGGCCGGAGACCCCTGGCAAGACTTCCTGCAGCGCCCGGCCACGTTCTTCGCACTGCTCGACGAGGCCGGGCTGACCCGACCAGCCGGTGCCGCAGCTCGCGGAGACCTCGGAGACGACCTCATCGCGCAGGTCGAAGCCTTCACCCTCGACACCTCGCGGCTCTCGGCGTCCCTGCGCGGGTACCAACGCTTCGCCGCAGCGTTCGCGCTCGTGCAGCAGCGAGTCGTCATCGGTGACGAGATGGGCCTCGGCAAGACCGTCGAGGCGCTCGCGACCTTCGCGCACATCGCCGGGACCACGCCCGGGCGCACGCCCCACTTCCTCGTCGTCTGCCCCGCTGCCGTCGTCGCCAACTGGGTGCGCGAAGCGGAGCGCCACACCGACGTCCGCGCCTTCCGTCTGCACGGCGCTGCGCGTGTGATCGGGCACCGGCACTGGATGGACGAGGGCGGTATCGGCGTCACGACCTACGAGACCCTCGAGTGGCTCCGGAGCCGCACACCGGAGGACCTTCGGTTCGCATCGGTGGTCGTCGACGAGGCGCACTACGTCAAGAACCCGGATGCGAAGCGGACGATGAACACGCGGGCGCTGCTCCGTCGCGCCGACCGTGCCGTGCTCATGTCCGGAACGCCGCTCGAGAACCGCGTTGACGAGTTCCGCGTCTTGATCGACCACATCCGTCCGGACCTCCAGGTCGTCCAGTCGGACGACAGCCCCCTGCGGTTCCGGCAGCAGATCGCGCCCGTGTACCTCCGGCGCCGCCAAGAGGACGTCCTCACCGAGCTGCCGGAGCTGGTCGAGGTCGAGGAGTGGAGCGACCTGACCGACGCGGAGTCGCGCGCGTACGCCGATGCCGTGGCCGCTGACGACTTCCACGCGATGCGTCAGCTCGCGATGCTCGGGGGTGCGCAGTCGAGCAAGGTCGAGTCGCTGCTCGAGATCGTCGACGAGGCACGGGCGAACGGTCGGAAGGTCCTGGTGTTCTCGTACTACCGGTCCGTCCTCGCCGCGGTCGTCGAGGCCGTCTCCGCCGGGGGCCGGGTGTACGGACCGCTGACCGGCAGCACGCCTGCGGCCGCGCGTCAGGACCTCGTCGACGAGTTCGCGGCTTCGGAGCCAGGCGCGGTGCTCGTCGCGCAGATCGAGGCCGGTGGCGTCGGGCTGAACATCCAGGCCGCGTCCGTCGTGGTCATCTGCGAGCCGCAGCTCAAGCCGACCACGGAGTGGCAGGCGATCGCTCGGTCCCGCCGTATGGGGCAGCTGCAGTCCGTGCAGGTGCACCGGCTCTTGTCGGAGGACGGTGTCGATGCGGCACTGGTCCGGATGCTGGCGCGCAAGGCGCAGACGTTCGAGGACTTCGCCGCGGTGAGTGAGACGGCGTCCGCATCTGCACAGGCCGTGGACGTGTCGGACTCGAAACTGATCGCGCAGGTGCTGCGCGAGGAACGCGAGCGGCTCGGCTTTCCGCAGCTGACCCCGGAGCGAGCGGACGAGGGGGTCGGCGCGGCGTGACGTCAGACGAGCGCCACACTGTCGCTCGTCGTCCACGGCGCCAACGCCGCAGAGTTCAGCGGACCGAGCCGACGCGCGGGAACGACGGAACCTCGCGACGGACGGGAGGCGCGATGACATCTGGCACCGCGCCTCCTGTCCGCGTACCGCTCAGTCCACCCGCACGAACCGCGGCCCCTCTTACCCGTCCCGCGACACCCACGCCGTGAAGTCCGCGAGCGACCGCACCCAGTGCCCCCGCTGCCCGTACAGCGCCTGGTACACGACGACGGGCTCCTCGGTCTCGACGTCCCGCGCGACGAGCACGACCTCGTACTCCCCGCCTTTGAAGTGCCGGTACCGCCCGGGCGACACCGTCGCCGACCTGGACACCGTCACTCCGGCAGCAACGACTCGAGCAGCGCCGACACCCGACGCTTGATGTCGTCCCGGATAGGCCGCACCTCGTCGATGCCCTTGCCGGCCGGGTCGGTCAGCTCCCAGTCCTCGTAGCGCTTCCCGGGCAAGACCGGGCACGCGTCACCGCACCCCATCGTGACCACCGCGTCCGAGACCCTGACATCGGAGGTCTGCAGCAGCTGCGGCACAGCGCCGGTGATGTCGATCCCCTCCTCGACGGTCCCAGATCGAAGTCCGGCGGCGTCGGCCTCAACATCCAGGCAGCTTCGTTCATCGTCATCTGCGAGCCGCAGCTCAAGCCGAGGACCGAGTGACAAGCAATCGCTCGTTCGCGCCGATGGGGCAACTCCAGTCAGTGCAGGTCCATCGTCTCCTGTCCGAGGACGGCGTCGATGCGGCGCTCGTCCGCATGCTCGCTCGTGAGAAGCGGACCTTCGACGACTTCGCGGCCGTGAGCGAAACCGTCTCAGCATCGGCGCAGGCCGTCGACGTCTCCGATTCGAAGCTCATCGCACAGGTGCTGTCCGAGGAACGGGAACGGCTAGCCGGGACCGATCTTCCCTCCCGGATGTGGAACACCTTGCGGCCCCTTGTTGATCAACCGACGATCATTCATCGCGAAGTGCACCGGTGCGTGTTTCAATCGTTCTTGCCTGCCGCATCTCAGCCTTCAGCGCGTTGTGCCTCGGATTGGGGGTCGACATCGCCTGCCGTCGCAACAAGCGCCATCTCGGTGCATACGGATTTGCCCCCGCAGCAGCAATGCAATAAATTCAGAACGATCACAATGTTGCACGAGGGGGAAATAGCACATGAGCAGTGAAGCACTTGCCGCTTGGGTCGGCGTAGCACTGACACTGGTGATCTCCATCTGGAGCCTCACCATCGCCAAGCGAGCCGAACGGGCTTCGAAGATTGATCGCGACGAGCGGGAAGCAGCGCGCGTCAGTGGCTGGGTCTCGTTCGTGTACTCAAAGGAAGATGAGTCCGACAAGGCGATGTGGAAGAACACGCTCGTCATCCGAAACGGCGCCGAGGCTCCTATTCATCGAGTAGAGGCGATCGCGACGATGAACGGTGCGGAAGAAGTGACGTTCAGCGCAAAGGTCTGCCTGCCGGGTGAGTCGTACTCGGAGTGGATTCCGTCTTTCAAGCGTCAGCACAAGAACCGGGCCTGGTCACTCCTCTCCAGCTGCGACGAGCTCCTGCAGTCAGGACACTTCTTCCGTCCGTACACGGTTGCGGACAAGTGGACGCTGAAG
>NZ_BACW01000620.1:0-5555 GCF_000333315.1 Curtobacterium sp. B8 | reverse complement strand
AGCAGGACCTGTCCGGTCGCGCTCGACAGCCGCTCGTCGAGCGCCGCGCGGAGGACGTCGGGGTGGTCCCGCAGCGCGCCGTCCGGGACACGGAGCGACGTCCCGACCGCGCCCGGGTGCAACGCCGCCGACGCCGTCCGGAACTCCTCGTCACGCCGCGCCGCGAGGTCGCCGGGGCCGACGGTGGGGGAGTCCGGGTGGGAGCGCTCGCCGCGGCTGACGAGCAGGACCTCGACCGGCACGGCCCGCGCAGCTGCGGTCGCGACGAGGCCACCGGCGCCGAGCGTCTCGTCGTCGGGGTGCGGCGCGACGACGACGACCGAGGCGAACCCGTCGAGGGCGACGTCCTGCGGCGTCAGCGCGTCGAGGAGGGTCGTCCACCGCTGCGGGTCGGTCCCGGGCTCCCGGTGGTCGAAGGTCACCATGCGACACCGCCGCGTTCGAGCACCATCCGGCCGGCTCGGGCGAGGTCGCGGGCGCCGTGGTCCTGCAGCACGTACAGCTCGAGGTCGGCCACCCGCGCAGCGACCGCGGGGTCGGCCGTGAGCGGTGCGGGGCCGATCGTCGCCACGACCCGGTGCCGGACCGCGTCGACAGCACGGCGGACCCGGGCGCGGACGGCCTGCGCCTCGAACGCCCAGTCCGTCCCGGGGCGATCGGCGTCGATGCGGGCCGCTGCGTCCGCGAGCGCGTCCTCCGCACCGGCGAGGTCGGCGACCGTCGCGCCGAGTGCGGCCTGCAGCAGTTCGGACCCCGGTCGGGACGCCGCGAGCGACCGCAGCACCCGGGCGAGGCCGACGGCGCCGCCCCACCAGCAGGCCGCGACGCCGATCCCGCCCCAGGCGAACCCCGGGCGTCGGAGGTACCAGCCCGGCTCGCCGACGAGCGAGCCCGGGACGCCGTCGAGGTCGACCGGTCCGCTCGGGACGTCCGGCATGCCGCGGGCCACCCAGACGTCGTCGTGCGCGGTCACGCCCGCGTGCCGGAGGTCGACCGCGACCAGGACCCGCTCGTCCCCGGCGTGCGCGGTGACGAGCGCGTGGCTCAGCGTCGACGCGAGCGAGCACCACGGCTTCGTCCCGCTCAGTCGGACGGTCCCGTCGCCCGTCGCGTGGGCGTCGACACGGAGCCCGGGCGCCTCGGCGGCGAACACGCCCCAGGTCGAGCCGTCGGGCACGGGGACACCGGCCTGGTCGAGGACACTGCGGGCGTCGAGGTGCGGCTCGACGGTGCGACGTCGACCGCCGCGAGCGCGGCGAGCGTGGCGAAGACGGGTCCGGCCGTGCCCGCGGACAGCGTCGGCGTGGTGGCGGCGACCGCCTGCGCGACGGCCAGCCGTTCCGCCGGGGTCGCACCGTGCCTCCCGGCCGGTCCGACCGCGTCGTCGACGTCGACGGCACGCGCAGCCGCGGACCATGCGGAGGAGTGCAGCATGCGGTCACCGTACGGAGCGTTCCCCGGGCGGCCGCCCGGGTCCGCGTTATCCGTCTCATCCGTGATCCACAGAACGCGCATCGGTCCGTCTCAGACCGCTCATAGGAAACGCTCGATACTCGAAGAGGTGACCATCTCCCAGCCCGCAGCAGCACCGCGCCTCACACGTGCCGACGGAACCCCGTTGCGCATCCTCGTCGTCGACGACGAGGCCAGCCTCACCGACCTGTTGTCCATGGCGCTCCGCTACGAGGGCTGGGACGTCAAGAGCGCGAACGGCGGACAGGACGCCCTGAGCACGGCGCGCGAGTGGAAGCCCGACGCGATGGTGCTCGACGTGATGATGCCCGACCTCGACGGGCTGCAGGTGCTCAGCCGCCTGCGCCAGAACAACGACGACACCCCGGTGCTCTTCCTCACGGCGAAGGACTCCGTCGAGGACCGCGTCACCGGGCTCACGGCCGGCGGCGACGACTACGTGACGAAGCCGTTCTCCCTGGAGGAGGTCGTGGCACGCCTGCGCGGGCTCATCCGTCGTTCGCAGATCTCGATCTCCGAGGCCGGCGACTCCCGCATCGTCGTGGGCGACCTGGTGCTCGACGAGGAGTCCTACGAGGTCTCGCGAGCCGGCCGCCCGATCGAGCTCACCGCGACGGAGTTCGAGCTCCTCCGCTTCCTCATGCGGAACCCCCGCCGCGTGCTGTCGAAGGCGCAGATCCTCGACCGCGTGTGGTCGTACGACTTCGGCGGCAAGAGCTCCGTCGTCGAGATCTACATCTCGTACCTGCGCAAGAAGATCGACGCGGGGGAGACCCCCATGATCCACACCGTGCGCGGTGTCGGGTACGTCATCAAGCCCACGTCCTGAGGGGCAGCGCAGTGACGCTCCGTCGCCGGCTGGTGCTCAGCATCGTCGCACTCGTGGTGGCCGTGAGTGCGGTGATCGGTGCGGGCAGCATCATCGCCCTGGCGTCCATCCAGACCGGCACGATCGACTCCCAGCTGTCCAAGGCCACCGACCGCGCGAGCACGAAGTTCGGCGAGGGCCAGCAGCAGCCGGGCGGCCAGCGTCCGAACGACGACGCCCTCGCACCGCTCGGCCAGGCCGCGGGGACGTTGACCGCCTACTACGGTTCGGGTGGCATCGCGGCCGGAATCGTCATCAACGAGGACAGCTCCCGGTCGCAGCTGACCGCGGACGAACTGCAGCGCCTCGGGCAGGTCAAGGTCGGCGTGGACCCGGCGACGCTCGACCTCGGTGGCACCCTCGGGAAGTACCGGATCGCCGCGGTCCAGGTCGACAACCCCGCGCTCGGCAACGCCGTCCTCGTGGTCGGGCTGCCGATGTCGCCGGTGTACGAGAGCGTCTGGTCACTGCTGCTCGTCGTCGTCGTCGTGGTGGGTGCCGCACTGGTCGCCGGGTCCGTCGTCGCCGCGGTGGTCGTCCGGCGCGCGCTGCGGCCGCTCGAACGGGTCGCCGAGACCGCCTCGGCCGTCGCCCGGATGCCCCTCGAGCGCAGCGACGCCCTGCAGGACGTCCGGGTGCCCGACGCCGATCCCCGGACCGAGGTCGGTCGCGTCGGAGCCGCGTTCAACCGCATGCTCGGGCACATCGGCGGCGCGATGCAGGCACGGGAGCGCTCGGAGCAGAAGGTCCGGCAGTTCGTCGCGGACGCCTCCCACGAGCTCCGCACACCGCTCGCCTCGGTGCGCGGCTATGCCGAGCTCACCCGACGCATGGGCGCGGACCTGCCGGAGGACGTCGTCTACGCGATGAGCCGCATCGAGTCGGAGTCGAAGCGGATGACGAGCATGGTCGAGGACCTGCTCCTCCTCGCCCGGCTCGACGAGGGTCGGGAGATCCAGCTCGACGACGTGGACCTCACCGGGCTCGTCCTCGACGCGGTGAACGACGCCCATGCGGCCTCGCCCGGTCACGTGATCGAGGTCGACGTGCCGTCGGAACCGGTCGAGGTCCTCGGCGACGCGGCGCGGTTGCACCAGGTGATCGTGAACCTCGTGACGAACGCGCGGACCCACACGCCCGAGGGCACCCGCATCACGGTCGGGATCGCCCGGAGCGGCGACGGCGTGGACCTCACCGTCCGCGACACCGGCCAGGGCATCGACCCCGAGTTCCTCCCGAAGCTGTTCGAGCGGTTCGCCCGCGCGGACAGTTCGCGGTCCCGCACGGTGGGGTCGACCGGCCTCGGGCTCGCCATCGTCGACGCGGTCGTGCAGGCGCACGGCGGGCGGGTCGAGGTGACGAGCGAGCCGGGCGACACCGTGTTCACGGTGCACCTGCCGGTCTCGCCGCCGTCGGCGGCTGCCGAGTGGTCGGAGACGCCCGAGGCCGCTCCCGCGACCAGTTGACGGACGGGAGGCGCGGTGCGGGCCCGCCCCGCGCCTCCAGACCGGTGTTTGGTGTCGTCCGCAACCTCTGCTACGCTGCTCGAAGCCAAAGACCGTCGGTTCTTGTTGCGCTCGCGCAGCAAGCGAAGGTCCTCACCGAGTGAGGCAGCCCGCGCAGGTGTTCCGAACCACTCCACCCGCTCGCGGGGGAGCAGCTCCGAGCCTCTGCGCCGGAGCTTTTTTCATGTGGTGAGGGTCGTGCTTGTCACGACCATCGACCTGGGGCTGCCGGCAAGAAACCCCAAGGAGAACCATGGCGAACAAGGAAGCTGCGGTCGCCGAGCTCACGGAAGCATTCCAGAGCTCGAACGCCGTTCTGCTCACCGAGTACCGCGGTCTCACGGTCGCGCAGCTCAAGGAGCTCCGCAACTCGATCCGTGAGCACGCCACGTACGCCGTGGTGAAGAACACGCTGACCAAGATCGCGGCGAACAACGCCGGCATCTCGTCGTTCGACGACGAGCTCGCCGGTCCGTCCGCTCTCGCCTTCGTCCACGGTGACACCGTCGCCGTCGCGAAGTCGCTGCGTGCATTCGCCAAGGCGAACCCCCAGCTCGTGGTGAAGGGCGGTTACTTCGACGGTAACCCGCTCACCGCGACCGAGGTGGACAAGCTCGCCGACCTCGAGTCCCGTGAAGTCCTGCTCGGCAAGCTCGCCGGCGCCTTCAAGGCCTCGCTGTTCGGTGCTGCGTACCTGTTCCAGGCACCCCTCTCGCAGGCCGTCCGCACCGTGGACGCCCTCCGCGAGAAGCAGGAGTCCGCGGCCTGATCGGGCACGCGTTCCACAACCACACGTACTAGCTAGTAGTAGGAGAAAATCATGGCGAAGCTTTCGCAGGACGAGCTCATCGAGGCCTTCAAGGAGCTCACGCTCATCGAGCTCTCGGACTTCGTGAAGAAGTTCGAAGAGGTCTTCGAGGTCACCGCTGCTGCCCCCGTCGCGGTCGCCGCGGCCGGTGGCGCTGCTGCCCCCGCCGAGGAGGTCGAGGAGAAGACCGAGTTCGACGTCGTGCTCAAGTCGGCCGGTGACAAGAAGATCCAGGTCATCAAGGAGGTCCGTGGCCTCACGTCGCTCGGCCTCGGCGAGGCCAAGGCGCTCGTGGAGACCCCCGACGCCAAGGTGCTCGAGGGCGTCAACAAGGAGACCGCTGACAAGGCGAAGGAGACCCTCGAGGCCGCCGGCGCCACGGTCGAGGTCGCGTAACTCCCGACCTATCAGGTCTGAAGGCCGTCGTCCCTCCGGGGGCGGCGGCCTTCGTCGTGCGCGGGGGCGCGGGGCGGCGCGGCGGGGCCGAGTCTCGCGCTCAGCGACAGTTCTCGCGTGCAGATGCGCGAGAACTGTCGCTCACCACGAGTCTCGTGCGCGGCCGCCCGAGACTCGTGGTGGTCAGAAGTGCACGCGGTGCTGCCGGAACAGTGCCCGGAGGCGGTCGGGGTCGACGAGGTGCCACCACGTCGGACGCACGACGGTCCGGACCGCGGTGAACGCACGGAGCCGGTCTTCGCGGACCTTCTCGTGCCAGAGTGCTTCATCGGGACTCCGGGCGCCGAGCACCTCGCGGTCGACGTACTTCTGCTTGCCGTCGAACTCCACGACCACTCCGAGCTCCTCGAACCAGAAGTCGACCCGGTCCGTGCGGCCGTCGGCGGAGCGGAACTCGTGCTGCGCGACGGGACGGGGGAGTCCGATCTCGACCATCCGGATCGCC
>NZ_BACW01000621.1:0-975 GCF_000333315.1 Curtobacterium sp. B8 | reverse complement strand
ATCGCGGTCGGGATGATCCACTTGCTCAGCGGCACGTAGTCGAGCAGTTCTCCGGCATGAAGTGGTTCGTCGCCACGACCCGGATGCCGCGGTCGTGTGCCTCGCGGGCGACACCGCGTCCGACCACGATGTGGGACTGGATGTGGACCACGTCGGGCCGGACGGCGTCGAAGATCGGCGCGGTGAGCTTCCGGACGCTCCACGGCCAGACGAACCGGAGCCACGCGTGGGTCGGCCACTTGTAGGACTTCAGGCGGTGCACGACGAGTTGCACGCCGCGGTGCTCCTCCTCGAAGCTGCCGTGGTGCCTGGAGAAGGCCGGGGCGACGACGTGGACCTCGTGGCCGCGCTCGGCGAGGCCGACCGCGAGCTGTTCGGCGAAGGTCGCGGCGCCGTTGACGTCCGGCGGGAAGGTGTCCGCGGCGATGAGGACCCGCAGCGGTCGGCGTTCGCCCGTCGCACCCGTCGACGAGGCGGTGGCGGTGGTGGCATCTGCTGACACGTGGGGTGATGTCCTCTCGTGGGCGGTGTCCGGTCGGACTGGAACGCTACCGCACACGCTCCGCGTCGGGCGTCCGCCTCGCGGCTGAGGAACCGGCGGCTCAGGAGCGCGACTGCGGGTGGTGCTTGGCGAGGAGGAACACCCCGGTGATCGCGATCGCCGCCGCCACGACGAAGCCGAGCACCGCCCCGACCGGCGCGCCCGTGGCCTCGTCGAGGACGATCACGCCGATGCCGACCGCGACGATCGGGTCGATCACGGTGAGCCCGGCGATGACGAGGTCGGCCGAGCCGCTCGAGTAGGCGTTCTGCACGAAGTACCCGCCGAGCGACGCCGCGACGACCACGCCGACGATCGCCACGACGGTCAGCCAGTCGAACGTCCCGTTGAGCAGGCGGTTCAGCACGACCTTCGCGAGCGTCGCGACGAAGCCGTAGAGCACCCCGGCCCCGACGATGTAGTACAGCGCGTGC
>NZ_BACW01000622.1:0-1412 GCF_000333315.1 Curtobacterium sp. B8 | reverse complement strand
GCGCCGAGCGCATCGTCGCCGAGCGGCGGGCGAACGGGCCGTTCACGGACATGTCCGACCTCGCCCGTCGGGTCGGTCTGACGACGGCGCAGCTCGAGGCGCTCGCCGCAGCGGACGCCTTCGCCTCCCTCGGCGAGGACCGCCGGAGCGGCATCTGGTCGGCGGGCCGGGCCGCGGGGGAGCGTCCCGACCAGTTGCCCGGCACCCAGGTGGTCGTGCAGCCGCCGCTGTTCGGACAGATGACGAGCGGGGACGTCCTCATCGCGGACATGTGGTCGACGGGGATGACGACCGATGACCACCCCGTCCGGCACGTCCGGCCGGTGCTGGAGCGACGGGGGGTGCTCAGCGTCGCGGACACGATGACGGCGGAGAACGGGCGACGGATCGAGGTCGGCGGGATCGTCACCCACCGGCAGCGCCCGGCGACGGCCTCGGGCATCACGTTCATGAACGTCGAGGACGAGACGGGGCTCGTCAACGTGATCTGCAGTGTCGGGGTGTGGGGGCGGTACCGGCGCACGGCCCGGGAGTCGCCGGCGGTGATCGTGCGGGGCATCCTCGAGCGGTCGGCCGAGGGCGTGGTCAACGTGGTGGCGGACCGGATGGAGCACCTGCCCCTGGCGGTCCGGACGAGGTCGCGGGACTTCCAGTGACCGGCGGCGTCACGACCGCGCGCCGGCGCCCTGGGACGGTCGCAGACCGCGCTCCTGGGATGATGAGCGCAGCCCCAGCTCGTGGGACGAGCGGCGCAGACCCCGCTACTGGGCCGAGTGGCGCCCGTCGGCCGTGGGGATCCGGACCGTGACCTCGAGCCCGCCGGACCGGACGTTGCGGAGCGAGGCCGTGCCTCCGGCCCGTTCCGCGATCGCGCGCACGATGGCGAGTCCCAGCCCCGAACCCCCGGGCATCGCGATCGCCCCGGTGGCCGGGTCCGGGTTCGGGCGCGACTTCCGCGCCTCGTCCGGTCGCGTGAAGCGGTCGAACGCCACCGGGATGAACGACTCCGGAACGCCCGGACCATCGTCGGTGATCTGCAGGACGCCCTCGCCCTCGGCGCTCCGCCACGACACGAAGATCCCACCGCCGCGGGGGAGCGCCGCCACGGCGTTGCCGGCGATGTTCGTCACGAGCTGTGCCATCCCGCCGGTGTCGAGCCGGTACCGCGGCTCGACGGTCCCGCCGCCGATCCCCGGACCCGAACCCCCCACGGCGACCGGGGCCTCCAGGTCGAAGTCGACGGTGATGTCCTTCGCCGAGGCGATCAGCCGGACGCGGTCCACGGCGGCCATGACCTCGTCACCGAGGTCCGACCACCCGGTCGTCGGCTGCTCGGCGCCGTCCTGCTCGCGGCGCTCCGACTCCTCGATGCGCGAGAGTGCGAGCAGGTCGTGGCGAGACGGACAACCGGC
>NZ_BACW01000623.1:0-1724 GCF_000333315.1 Curtobacterium sp. B8 | reverse complement strand
GGCGGGTGCTGACCGGTGCCGCAAAGGGTGCCGTCCGGCAGGCGCTCGAGCGCGGGGGCGAGTCCGAGGCCGAGACCGCCCTGCGGGTCCTGCTCGACCGGTTCGGCACCGACAACGTGGTCGTGGAGCTCATCGACCAGGGCGATCCGACGGACAGCGCCCGGAACGACGTCCTCGCGACGCTCGCTGCACGGCACGCGCTGCCGGTGGTGGCGACGGGGAACGTGCACTACGCCACCCCGGACCGCTTCCCCGTCGCCTCGGCGCTCGCGGCGGTGCGGGCGCGCCGGAGCCTCGACGAGATCGACGGCTGGCTGCCGGCCGCCGACACGGCGTACCTGCGGTCGGGCGCCGAGATGGCCAGACGGTTCGCCCGGTGGCCCGGCGCCGTCGAGCACAGCGTGACCCTCGCCGACGAGCTCGGGTTCTCGCTGAAGACGGCACGTCCCGGTCTGCCGAAGGTCGACGTCCCCGACGGGCACACCACGATGTCGTGGCTCCGCGAGCTCACCTGGGAGGGTGCGCGCCGGTTCTACCCGGGCAGCGACGACGGGGTCGACCCGGCGAAGCGGACGCGCATCGAGCGCGAACTCGCCGTCATCGAGGACAAGGACTTCCCCGGGTACTTCCTCATCGTGCGTGACATGGTGCAGTTCGCCCGGCAGCGGGGGATCCTCTGCCAGGGCCGTGGTTCGGCCGCGAACTCCGCGGTCTGCTACCTGCTCGAGATCACCGCCGTCGACTCGATCCGGTACGGGCTGCCGTTCGAGCGGTTCCTGTCGGCACTGCGCGACGAGGAGCCCGACATCGACGTCGACTTCGACTCGGACCGCCGCGAAGAGGTCATCCAGTACGTCTACGAGAAGTACGGTCGGTTCAACGCAGCCCAGGTCGCGAACGTCATCACCTACCGGCCGAAGGGCGCCGTGCGGGACATCGCGAAGGCGTTCGGGCACAGCCCCGGGCAGCAGGACGCCTGGTCGAAGCAGGTGGAACGGTGGGGATCGGTGACCGAGAGCCAGGACCACGACATCCCCGCCCCCGTGGTCGACATGGCGCAGCAGGTGCTCGGGTTCCCCCGGCACCTCGGCATCCACTCGGGCGGCATGGTGCTCACGGACCGGCCGGTCGGCGAGGTCGTGCCGATCGAGCACGCCCGGATGGACGGCCGCACCGTGCTCCAGTGGGACAAGGACGACTGCGCCTACATGGGGCTCGTCAAGTTCGACATGCTCGGCCTCGGCATGCTCGCGGCGCTGCAGTACGCGTTCGACCTCGCCGCGGAGCACTGCGGGGAGCGGTGGGACATGCACACCATCCCGAAGGAGGAACCCGGCGTCTACGACCAGCTCTGCCGGGCCGACACGATCGGGGTGTTCCAGGTCGAGTCCCGCGCGCAGATGGGGTCGCTGCCGCGGCTGCTGCCGCGCGAGTTCTACGACCTCGTCATCGCGGTCGCGCTCGTGCGTCCGGGGCCGATCCAGGGCGGGGCCGTGCACCCGTACATCCGACGCCGGACCGGCGCCGAGCAGATCACCTACCCGCACCCGCTGCTCGAACCCGTGCTCGCGCGCACCAAGGGCGTCCCGCTGTTCCAGGAGCAGCTCATGCAGATGGCGGTGGTCGTCGGCGGGTGCACCGGCGACGACGCCGACCTGCTCCGACGGGCGATGGGGTCGAAACGCGGGCACGAGAAGATCGAACGGCTGCGCGAGAAGCTGTAC
>NZ_BACW01000624.1:0-1224 GCF_000333315.1 Curtobacterium sp. B8 | reverse complement strand
AGGATGTCGGACCCGATTGACATCATCGAACACATGTTCGAATATGAGGGCATGCAGTCGGCAGCGGCACTCGCGTCGCCCGGGGCTCCTGCGGAGTCTCCCCGGGCGGGCGGGGCCGTGCGCCCGGTCCGTCGCGTCGACCACCTCGGGGACGCCCGTGCGGCACTCGAACGGATCACGAGCCTGCGGTCCCGCGTCGCCGAGATGGAGTCCACCCGGGTCGACACCGTGGTGGGGCTGCCCACGGCACCGGCGGTCGCGCCCCTGCTCCCCGGTGGGGCGATCCGGGTCGGGGGCACCTACGCCGTGCAGGACTCGGTGCTGCTGGCGATGACCATGCTGCAGGCCGCCTCGGCCGAGGGTGCGTGGTGCGCCGTGGTCGGGGTGCCGTCCTTCGGGGTCGAAGCCGCCGCCGCCGCGGGGATCGACCTCGAGCGCCTGGTGCTCGTACCGGACCCGGGCGACCAGTGGCTGACGGTGACGGCCGCCCTCGTCGACGTCGCGCAGATCGTGCTGACGCGACCGCTGGGGCGCGTGGTGCCCGGGGACGTGTCGCGACTCTCCGCCCGGCTCCGGCAGCGCGGGGGAGCCCTCGTCGCGCTCGGGTCCTGGCCCGGGGCCGACGTCTCGCTGCAGGTCACCGCCTCCGAGTGGGGCGGCATCGGCCACGGGCACGGCTACCTCGCCGAACGCCGGGCGACGGTCACGGCGACCGGTCGTGCCGGAGCGGTCCGGCCGGTGCGCGCCGAACTCCTGCTGCCCGCGGCCGACGGCGCGGTCCGTCCCGTGGAGCCGGCGACGGCGTCGCGTCCGGTGCTCCGACCGGTGGCGGTGGCGTCGTGAGCCCGCGCGGTCGGGCCGGCGCGTCCCGCGGTGCGGCCCCTCGGGTCGGGGCTGCCCGCGGCGGAGCACCCGTCGCGGGGGCGGCGCTGCGCGGTGGGAGCGCCCCGGTGCTGCGCAGCGGTGCGGTGGCCGAGGCGCCGCCGACACGCTCGATCGTCCTCTGGTGCCCGGACTGGCCGGTGGTCGCCGCCGCCCGGGCGGCCGGGGAACCCCCGGAGCAGCCGTTCGCCGTCATCGTCAAGGGGCAGGTCTTCGCCTGCTCCGCGAGCGCCCGCCAGCACGGGGTCGCCCGGGGGCTCCGGCTGCGCGAGGCCCAGGCCCGGTGCCCCGGACTCGTCGTGCAGCTCTACGACGAAGCCCTCGACCACCGCGCCTTCGAAC
>NZ_BACW01000625.1:0-9863 GCF_000333315.1 Curtobacterium sp. B8 | reverse complement strand
CGCGACGCGGCCATCAGCATCGCGTTCTTCGCCGTCGTGGCGCCGGGAGTGGACGCTCCGTCCGCGGTGTGGAACCCAGTCGGCGGGGCCGAGCGGGGCCTCCCGTTCGACCACGACACGATCGTCCGGACGGCCGTCGACCAGGTGCGCACCCGGCTGTGGCGCGACGTCGCCCTGACCCGCGCGCTGCTCGGCGAGGTCTTCGTGACCTCCGCCGCAGCGCACCTGCACACGGCTCTGCACGGCACTGCGCCCGACGCCGGGAACCTCAACCGCGCGCTCCGGACGAACCCCGCGCTCGTGCGGACCGACGCCGCTCCGACGTCGACGGGACGGGGCGGGCGTCCCCCGGCGACCTGGACGTGGGTGGACTGAGCGGGGTTGGCTGGACGCATGTCCGCTTCGCTGTCCGGTGACGCCTCCCTCGAGCTCCCGGAGTTCGACACGCCACCCGCCTCCCCGCTCGACCTCGCCCGCGCCTGGCTCGCCGACGCCGAGGACCGCGAGGTGTCCGAGCCGCTCTCGATGACCCTCGCCACCGCCGACGCCGAGGGCCGGGTGTCCGCGCGCACCGTCGACGTGAAGCGCATCGAGGACGACGGCCTCGTGTTCGGGTCCTCGACGCTCAGCCCGAAGGGCCGACAACTGGCCGCGAACCCGCACGCAGCCCTCCAGGTCTACTGGCGCGAGACCATGCAGCAGCTCCGGTTCGAAGGGCGTGCCGTGCAGCTGTCCGACGCCGAGTCCGACGCGCTCTTCGCCGACCGGTCGCCGAAGTCACGGGCAGCGACGGCCATCGCGGACCAGTCCGACGTCCTCGAACCCCGGACGCTGCAGGACCTCATCGACGACGCGAACACCCTGCTGGCGGACACCGACGACGACGTGCCCCGGCCCGTCGGGTGGGTGGCGTGGCGGTTGGAGCCGGACGTGGTGGAGTTCTGGCACGGCAGCCGCGACCGGATGCACCGGCGGTTGCAGTACGTGCGGACGCCCGACGGGTGGGACGCGGCGCGGCTGCAGCCGTAGCGGGCGGTGGCGGCCGCGGTGGCGGCCGCCACCGCGGTCGCGGCGGCCGCGGCAGCCGCGGTGCCCGCGGCGCGAGCCATCCCCGTGGGGTCGCACAACCAAAGTCGCGGCGCACCGCGGAATCACGTGGTGCGCTCCGCCTTTGGTTGTGCGCTGACCGACCGCGCCGGGCGCGATGGGCGCGCCTGGCGCGGCGCGGCGCGCAGCACGGCGCGCGCAGGCGCGCGGCGCGCGGCGCGCCAGGCGCGCGGCGCTAGAGCTTCTCGATCGGGGCGATCTTGATGAGCAGCTTCTTGCGCCCGGCCGAGTCGAACGCGATCTCCGCGATGCGCTTGGCCCCCTGGCCGGTCACCGCGGATACGGTCCCCTCGCCGAAGTCGACGTGCTTGATGCGGTCGCCGGCCACCAGCTCGAGGTCACCGTTGTCGCGGACCTGCCCGGACACCCGGTTCGCCCACTCGGTCTTCGGGCGGGTCTTCGCCGCCGCCGCTGCCCGGTCGTAGGAGCCCCCGCCCCAGCCTCCGCCGCCGCGGTAGCCACCGCCCGCGCCGCCCGCGCCGCCGGCACCGCCGATGCCACCGCGTCGGGCGTTCAGGGCGCGGGGTTCTGTGCCGCCGCGGCTGTTCGCCATGCCGGGCGACTGCTTCCACTCGATGAGCCCCTCGGGGATCTCCTGCAGGAAGCGCGACGGCATCGCCACGTTGACGTCGCCGAACTGCGCCCGGGTCATCGCGAGGGAGAGGAACAGGGACTTCTTCGCACGCGTGATGCCCACGTAGAACAGTCGGCGTTCCTCGGCTGGCCCACCGGGCTCGTTCGCGGACATCCGGTGCGGGAGCAGGTCTTCTTCGACACCGGTCAGGAACACCGCGTCGTACTCGAGGCCCTTCGCGGTGTGCAGCGTCATGAGCGACACCGTGCCCGACGAGTCGTCGAGCTCGTCCGCCGCGGCGACGAGCGAGACCTCGGTGAGGAAGTCGGAGAGGGTGCCGTCCGGGTTGTTCTTCTGGAACTCCCGCGTGACCGCCACGAGCTCGTCGATGTTGTCCGCGCGGGCGGCGTCCTGCGCGTCCGGCGACTTCCGGAGGTTCTCGAGCAAGCCGGAGCCGTCGAGCAACTGCGTCAGCGTGTCCACCACCGGCTGGTCCTGCGCCTTGGCGGAGACCTCGTCGAGGAGCGCCGCGAACGACGTGATCGCCGTGCGGACCTTCGGGCCGAAGCCGAGCTCGTCCGCGTGGCGCAGGGCGTCGCGCATGGTCGTCTCGTGCTCATCCGCGTACCGCTGCAGGGTCGTCTCGGTGACAGCACCGATGCCGCGCTTCGGGACGTTGAGGATGCGGCGGAGGGCCATCGGGTCCGCGGGGTTGGCGATCGTGATCAGGTACGCCATCGCGTCCTTGATCTCGGCACGCTCGTAGAACTTCGTGCCGCCGAGCACCCGGTACGGGATCGCCGCGCGGATGAAGATCTCCTCCAGCGCACGGGTCTGCGAGTTCGTCCGGTAGAACACCGCCATGTCGCGGTAGGCCGTGCCGCCCTCGTGCAGCCGCTGGACCTCGTCCGCGACGAACTGTGCCTCGTCGTGCCCGGTGTACCCGGTGAAGCCGACGATCTTGTCTCCGGCGCCGACGTCGGTGAACAGGTTCTTCGCCTGCCGGTCGAAGTTGTTCGCGATCACCGCGTTCGCGGCGTCGAGGATGTTCTGCGTCGAGCGGTAGTTCTGCTCGAGCAGGATGACCTTCGAGTTCGGGAAGTCGCGCTCGAACTCGACGATGTTGCGGATGTCGGCGCCGCGGAAGGCGTAGATCGACTGGTCCGAGTCACCGACGACGGTCAGTGACGCGGGGGCGATCGACCCGTCGCGCTCCCGCATCCGCTCGACGTGCTGACCGGCGTCCTCGAGCGCGTCGACCCGCTCGACCGGCACCGGACGGGTGAGCTCGCGGATCAGGGCGTACTGGGCGTGGTTGGTGTCCTGGTACTCGTCGACGAGGATGAACCGGAAGCGCCGCTGGTACAGCGCCGCGACGTCCGGGAACGCCCGGAACAGGAACACGGTCTGGCCGATGAGGTCGTCGAAGTCGAACGCGTTCGCGCGGCGGAGCTCGTCGGTGTAGCGGCGGAAGACCTGGGCGAACATGACCTCCTGCGGATCGTTCGCGTTGATGTTCCGGACGTAGGTGTCGACGTCCTGCAGCTCGTTCTTGAGCTTCGAGATCTTCGACGCGGCCGCACCGACGGTGAGCCCGAGCTGGTCCGCCTCGTACTCCTTGATGATCCGCTTGAGGAGCGCGCGCGAGTCGGCCGAGTCGTAGATCGTGAACGACTGCGAGAAGCCGAAGCGCTCCGCCTCGCGCCGGAGGATCCGCACGCACGCCGAGTGGAACGTCGAGATCCACATGCCCTCGGCCTCGTTGCCGACGAGGGCCCGGACGCGCTCGCGCATCTCGGCGGCGGCCTTGTTCGTGAACGTGATCGCGAGGATCTGCGACGGCCAGGCCTCACGGTTGGCGAGCAGCAGCGCGATCCGGCGGGTGAGCACGCTCGTCTTGCCGGAGCCAGCGCCCGCGACGATCAGCAGGGACTCGCCGCGGTACTCGACGGCTTCCTTCTGCTGGGGGTTCAGACCCGCGGTGAACGGGTCCTCGTGGGCAGCGGCCCCGGCACCCCGCTCGGGCGCCGAGTCGAATGGGTCCAGCACGATCGTCATGTCGGGGACAGTCTAGGCGGAGCCCCCGACAGCCGAACGGGCGCGGACCGCGAGGTCCGTGTGGTCCGCGAACACGCCGTCGACCCCGGTGCGCATGACGGACGTGAACCACCGCTCCCACTCACCGAACCCGGCGACGTCCCCGCCGCGCCGGAGCGGCCCGGGCAGGAAGCGGTTCTCGGGTCGCAGCGTCCACGTGTACACGGCGAGCCCGGCGAGGTGCGCGCGGTCCACGACGGCGCTCCGCACCGGTCCGGGATCGTCCACGGCACGGCTGTCGGTCCCCGCCATCAGGGTCTTCAGGTCGACGCTGATCCCGTCGAACTCGTCGGCCAGGCGTGCGAGCGCTTCGTCCGACCGCTCGGACGCGTACGTGGGAGCCAGCGACCCGTGGGACGCGACCTCGTCGGCGGCGCTGCCCCGGGCCTCCTGGAGGTACACGAGCCGACCGCCCGTCCGACGCGAGCGGAGGTCGCGGAGCACGCCCTTCTCGAAGCTCTCGACCGTGAGCCGCGGGTCGCCGCGCCAGCCGGCCGCGCCGAGCACGTCGTCGAACAGCGCGTCCATCGGGAAGCCCTCCTGACGGAAGGACGTGGCGTGCTTGACCTCGGCGACGAGCCCGACCGGGCGTGGGGCGTCGTCGAGGATCGCGAGGAGGTCCTCCAGCCGGAGGATCGGGTCCTCGCCGTCGTGCGCCGCCGACGCGGGCCGCAGACCGGGGAGGCGCTCGCGGGTCCGCAGCGTCTGCAGCTCGGCCCACGTGAAGTCCTCGGTGAACCAACCCGTCAGGGTCTGCCCGTCAACGGTCTTCGTGGTCCGACGATCGGCGAACTCCGGGTGGTCGGCGATGTCCGTGGTGCCCGAGATCTCGTTCTCGTGCCGGAGCACGAGCACACCGTCGCGCGTCGGCACGAGGTCGGGTTCGATGGCGTCGCAGCCCATCTCGATCGCGAGCTCGTAGGCGCTCCGCGAGTGCTCGGGACGGTGTCCGGACGCGCCACGGTGGGCGATGACGAGGGTCATGCGTGCACGGTACCGGCCTGGAGGCGCGGCTCACCTCCGCCTTCCAGCACAGTTCACACAGGCGCTCAGCCCCGGCACGGCGAACTCCGAGCCGGCGGTGCGACGATCGCCGCAGGCGACCACGGGACAGCCGTTCCGCTCGCCGCGAATCCCCAGCCTTCCGGGCCACCTGGTCCGTAGGCTGAGAGGACTCGAACATTCAGGAGAGGACACCATGGCCTTCAAGCCCGGTTTCGACCAGTCCCCCGCCTTCAACGACGCGGGCCGGAACGCCTGGGGCGCGGGCGCCGGACAGCAGCAGGCTGGCTGGGGACAGACGCCGCAGCAGGGCATGACGCCCGAGCAGCTGCAGTACATGTACGACCGTCCGTCGGCCTCCACCGTCGACACCGACCGCATGTCCTACGAGGACACGATCGTCAAGACGCTCCTCGCGTTCGGCGTGCTCGTCGTGGGTGCGGTGGCCGGGTGGAACCTCCCTGCTGGCGTCTGGATCGTCGCGGCGCTCGTCGGCTTCGTCCTCGCGATGGTGAACACCTTCAAGAAGAAGCCCTCGCCGGCTCTCGTGCTCGCGTACGCCGGTGTCGAAGGCGTGTTCGTCGGTGGCATCTCGAGCGCCTACCAGACCGCGTTCGGGGGCATCGTCCCGCAGGCTGTGTTCGGCACGCTGGGCGTGTTCGCGATCACTCTGCTGCTCTTCCGATCGGGCAAGGTCCGGGCGACCCCGAAGGCCACGCGCTTCTTCCTGATCGCGATGGTCGGCTACCTCGTGTTCCAGCTCGTGAACCTCGTGCTGATGTGGACCGGCGTGACGCAGGGCTCGTTCGGTCTGATGAGCCAGCCGAGCTTCCTGTTCGGCATCCCCTGGGGTGTGATCATCGGGATCCTGGTGGTCGTCATGGCGGCGTACTCGCTGGTCCTCGACTTCGACCAGATCAAGACCGGCGTTGAGCGCGGCGCTCCTCGCATCTACGCGTGGACGGCTGCGTTCGGCCTCGTGGTCACGATCGTGTGGCTGTACCTCGAGATCCTGCGCATCCTCGCCATCATCGCGAGCAGCTCGCGCAACTAGCGGGAAGCACGACCCGTACGACCAGGAGGGGCCCCGGCGACCACGCCGGGGCCCTCCGTCGTGTCCGGCCCGCCGTCGTGTCCGGCCCGCCGTCGTGTCCGGGCCCGCCGCGCCGGCTCATCTACTCGCCAGCGGTCGAGACACCCCGCGTCCGGACGACCGGCGGTCACGACGTGTCGGTATCGCGGGCGTCGAGCGACCATTCGTGACCGATTGACGGCGAGCAAGCGGGGAGTCGTGACCGCGCGAGCGAAGAACGCGCGCCTGCCCGCTCGAGCCCTCACGCACGAGCGGCCCCGCGCGCACGAGGGCCCGGCACGCAGAACGCGTGCCGGGCCCTCGGGCGTCAGGGAGTGGTCACTCCCACTCGATCGTCCCCGGCGGCTTCGACGTGACGTCGAGCACGACGCGGTTCACGTCCGGGACCTCGTTCGTGATGCGGTTCGAGATCTTCGCGAGGGTGTCGTACGGCAGACGCGTCCAGTCGGCGGTCATGGCGTCCTCGGACGAGACCGGACGGAGCACGATCGGGTGGCCGTAGGTGCGACCGTCACCCTGGACGCCCACGGAGCGGACGTCGGCGAGCAGGACGACCGGGCACTGCCAGATCTCCTCGTCGAGGCCGGCCGCGGTGAGCTCCTCGCGGGCGATCTTGTCCGCCGCGCGCAGCAGCTCGAGGCGGTCCTTCGTGACCTCACCGACGATGCGGATGCCGAGCCCCGGGCCGGGGAACGGCTGGCGACCGACGATGACCTCGGGCAGCCCGAGCTCACGGCCGACCGCACGGACCTCGTCCTTGAACAGGGTGCGCAGCGGCTCGACGAGCTCGAACGTCATGTCCTCGGGCAGGCCGCCGACGTTGTGGTGCGACTTGATGTTCGCGGTGCCGGAACCACCGCCGGACTCGACGACGTCGGGGTAGAGCGTGCCCTGGACGAGGAACTTGACCTGCCCCTCGGAGTCGGAGGCCTGGGCCTCCAGCACCAGGGCCTCGGCCGCGGCCTCGAACGTGCGGATGAACTCGCGGCCGATGATCTTGCGCTTCTGCTCCGGGTCGCTCACGCCGGCGAGGGCGTCGAGGAACTGCTGCTCCGCGTCGACCGTCACGAGCCGGACACCGGTGGAGGCGACGTAGTCCTCCTCCACCTGCTTGCGCTCGTCGGCGCGGAGGAGCCCGTGGTCGACGAAGACGCACGTCAGCTGGTCGCCGACGGCCTCGTGCACGAGGGCAGCGGCCACGGCGGAGTCGACACCACCGGAGAGCCCGGCGATGACGCGCGCCGAACCGACCTGCTCCTTGATCCGCGCGACCTGCTCCTCGATGACGTTCGCGGAGTTCCAGTCGCCCGGGAGCCCCGCGGCACGGTGCAGGAAGTTCTCGAGCACGGCCTGGCCGTGGACCGAGTGCTTGACCTCGGGGTGCCACTGCACGCCGTACAGCTTGCGCTCGTCGGACGCGAACGCGGCGACCGGGGTCGAAGCGCTCGACGCGAGGACCTCGAAGCCCTCGGGCGCCTTCGCCACGGAGTCGCCGTGGGACATCCAGGTCACCTGGGACTCCGGCTGCGCACCGAGCAGGACGCTGTCCGTTCCGGTGACGGTGACGTCGGTCGCGCCGTACTCGCGCTGGCCGGTCTGGGCGACCTCGCCGCCGAGGGCGGTCGCCATGGCCTGGAAGCCGTAGCAGATGCCGAGCACGGGGACGCCGAGCTCGAGGATGCCGCCGTCGAGCGCGGGCGCGCCCTGCTCGTAGACGGACGACGGACCACCGGAGAGCACGATCGCCGCCGGGTCCTTCGCCTTCACCTCGTCCGCGGTGATCGAGTGCGGGACGATCTCGCTGTAGACGTTGGCCTCGCGCACGCGGCGAGCGATGAGCTGCGCGTACTGGGCTCCGAAGTCGACGACGAGGACGGGACGCTGTTCGGTCTCGCTCACCGAGCGGCCTCCTTCTCACGCTGCTGCGCAGCGGTCAGGTCGTGGTAGGTGTCCATCGCGATCTTCTGCATGCGGTGCTCGACCACGAAGGACATGAACGGGATGACGCCACCGAGGGCGATCAGCAGGAAGCGGATGGGCTTCCAGCGCATGATGCTCCACAGACGGAAGTCCGTGAAGAGGTAGAGGACGTACAGCCAGCCGTGGGCGATGAGGATCCCGATGGACAGGTTGAACGTGCCGGGCTCCTTGCCCGCGGTGCCCTCGGGCACGAAGAACTGCCCGCCGCCGAGCTGCATCTCGAGGTGCAGCGGCGTGTACTTGAGGATCATCTCGACCACGAGGGCCAGGAGCAGCACACCGGTGATGTACGCGGAGACGCGGTACCACTTCACCGCACCCGGGATCTTCGGGATGTCGCGGGTTCGGACGGTCAGGGCCATATCCGCCATCCTACCGTCGGTCGACGAGCGCCCCGTCGGCACTGTGGAGGCGTTCACGACGGTCCTCCTCCTCGCGCTCCCAGGCGTCCTTCACGAACCGGTACCAGAGGAACACGGCGAAGCCGGCGAACACGGCCCACTCGATCGCGTAGAAGAGGTTGAGCCAGTCGAACTGGACCTCACGCGTCGGGGCCCGGTCGGCGATGGTGCCGAGGTCGGCTGCCTTCGCGGTGGAGCCGTCGGCGACGACGTACCCGAGGTACATGCGGTCGTCGAACTGCTTCCAGGTGTTGACGAACCGTGCCGGCGCCACGGCCGAGTACTCGCCCTTGTCGTACGTGTCCTGGTCGGGCGACTCCTCCGGGTAGAGCCGGCCCTCGACCGTGGCTTCGCCCTTCGCCTCGGTCATGTAGCGCTGGTTCGCGCTGATCTTGAGCAGGGGACCGCCTCCCGGCCGCGGGCGGTTCGTCGGGTCGTGCTTCTCCGGCTGGTTCGGGTGCACGAGGTGCCCGGCGTCGCTCGACAGCAGCCACGAGGCCCGGAACGCCCGAGCAGCGTCGGAGCGGGTGGCGCCGAGGCCCTCCTGCACGCGCCCGAGGACGTCCTCCAGGAACGGCCCGCCCGCACCCGAGGGGGTCGAGGAGCCGATCTCCTCGTGGTCGAAGGCCGCGAACACCGGGATGTGGTCCCCGTCGGACGGCGCCTCGACGACGCCTCGGATTCCGGCGGGCACGCTCGTGAGGTTGTCCATCCGTCCGGACGCCAGGAACTCGCCCGCGAGACCGATCCGGGCCGGCGCCTGGGTGTCCGCGAGGAAGAGGTCCCACGACACGGCCTCGTCGCCGACCTGGTCGCGCAGCCAGCCGAGGACGTCGGTCCCGCCGACGTCACCGCCCACGCCGACGATCGGGATCGTGTGCCGCTGACGGTCGATCTCCTTGCCGTCGTTCACCCCGCGGTCGAGGTGGATCGCGAGGTTCGGGATCCGGGCGACTGCGCCGGTGGACACGAGCCGGATGCTGCCGTCGGCGTCGACGACCCGGCCGGCGATCCGGAGGTCGCGGTCGAACCACGTCGAGAGCAGGGCGCCGCCGTAGACCTCCACGTTCAGCTGCTCCCAGCCGAGCGTCCGCACCGCGGGGTTCGGCTTCACCCGGAAGGTCGGCGAGTCGGTGTGGGCACCGAGGATCCGGAACGGTGTCGTCGCCGTCGCCCCGGTCGGCAGACGCCAGGCGATCACCGCACCGTCCCGGACGACGACGTACGCGCCGGGCGCGGTCGGCCAGGCGTCGAGTTCGGACAGCTCCGTGAACCCGGCCGCGACGAGTCGGTCCCGTGCCGCTGCCGCCGCGTGGAACGCGGTCGGGGACTCGGTGACGTACTGGGCAAACTCGGAAGCGATGGCGTCGGCGGTCACCCGACCATCGTGGCACGGCACCACCCCGACGGCGGCCAGGGCGACCGGACGCAGCACGGGGCGCGTCCTGTCGGACGCGCCCCTGGGCCCACGCCGGCCGGTACCGGGCCGACGCGCCAGCGGCGGCCCGGCCGTGACCGGTGGGGAGCCTCCCGGCCGTTGCCTGCCGGATCAGCCCTTGGTGTGGGCGGCCGAACCGAGGACCTTCGCGGCCTCGACCACGCGGGCGGC
>NZ_BACW01000626.1:0-3876 GCF_000333315.1 Curtobacterium sp. B8 | reverse complement strand
ACGACGGCGACGAGGACCACCCCGACCTCGGGAACGACCTCGGCACCAAGCCGCTCTGAAGTCCGCGCTGACTACCATCGGAGCGTGATCCACCGACTCCAGCAGCGCCTGCGCCGGCACCCCGGCGCGGCGCGGCTGGTGTCGGTCGCCGGTCTCCTGCTCATCGCCGCAGCCGCGACGACCGGCGTCCGCTCCGGCGTCACGGCGTGCGGACCCCAGACCGCAGGGCCGACCTGCACGGTCGGGAACCTCGGTTGGCTCGCCCTCCTCGTCGTCGGCGTCCTGGCCGCGGTCGTTGCCGGCTCGGGCGTCCTGTGGCCGCTGCCCGCCATCTGGACCGTGGCGGCCCTGCTCTCGGCGGCGCGCGGCGACGTCGGCAGCACGACGTTCGTCGTCGTCGCGGTCGTCCTCGGCGCCGTCGCGCTCGGCACGGCGATCTGGATCGACGTCGCACCACGCGCACGCCGACGCCGGGCCCGACGTGACGAGTGAGGGGTCGATCGGCGCCGACCGGACGGGAGGCGCCGCGCACGACCCGAACCGTGCCTCCCGGTCGTCCCCCGGTCGCGACCGAGCGCTCCGCCGCCTGCTCGCGGACAGCACGCCGGTCGCCGCCGGCGGCCGGGCCATCCTGCTGCAGATCGCGGACCCGGTGGTCGCGGCGGGCGTCCGTCGGCACTCGGACTTCGCCAGCCGACCGCAGCAGCGGCTCGCCCACACCCTGACGTTCGTCTTCGCGGTGATCTCGGGCACGCCGTCGGACGCGGCCACCGCGGCCGCCTTCGTGGACCGCGCGCACGTGCCCGTCGAGGGCGCGGACGACGTCGACCGGCAGCTCTGGGTCGCCGCGACCCTCTTCGACTCGGCGCGGCAGGCGCACGGGGCGTTCGGTTCGGCGTTGTTCCCCGCGCGGGACGAGGAGGTCCTGCAGGCTTACGCGCCGATCGGGACCGCGCTCCGGGTGCCGCCGTCGCGCTGGCCGGGGTCGGTGGCGCGTTTCGACCGGTACCGGGACGAGGCGCTCGACCGGCTGACCGTCACCGACGACGCCCGCGGTGTCGTGCGGGACCTGCTGCACCCACGGTCNGCGCCGTGGTGGGTGCGGGCGGCGATGCCGCTCGTGCGGATCGTGACCGTCGGCATGCTGCCGGATCGGCTGCGAGCCGAGTACGGCTTCGCGTGGGGGCCACGGGAGCGTCGGCGGTACGAGCGGACCGTGCGGGTGCTCCGTGTCGTCCGTGGGCTGGTGCCCGGGTGGCTCCTCCGTCTGCCGGGGCCGGTGCTGGTGCGGGCGATGCGGCGGGCGGCGGCGGGACGTCCGGACGGATACTTGTCGGACTGACAATTACCGTGGTACGGTCGGTCCATGGCAGTCGAACTCAGCACCTGGGACGCCCAGGGCACACCGACGACACCGACGTTCTCCACCATGCGGTTCCCCGCGGGTGAAGCCCACGTCAAGGTCGTGGACGACGCCGACGCGGGGGCGACCACCGAGATCGCGACCCTGCGCGGCACCAGCGGCGACGACATCCTCGTGCTCGGCATGTGGGCGGACGCCGTCCGGCAGCGCGGCGCGCGGTCGGTCGCGCTCGTCCCGTACCTCCCCGGCGCGCGGCAGGACCGCGGCCTCCCGTTCGGCGCGAAGGTCTACGCGGACGTCCTCAACGGCTTCCGCATCGACCAGGTGATCGCGTTCGACCCGCACTCGCCGGTCATCGTCGGCCTGGTCGAGCGCCTCACCGTGGTGCCGAGCGAGCAGGTCGTGCACGACGCCGTCCTCGCCGGGTCCGACTACAGCGGCATCATCGCGCCGGACAAGGGCGCCGTCGCCCGGGCATCGCTGGTCGCCGAGACCGCCGGGCTCCCCCTGTTCCGCGCCGAGAAGCACCGCAACCCCGACACCGGGAAGCTCGACGGGTTCTCCTGCGAGCCGCTCCCGGACACCGGCCGCCTGCTCGTCGTCGACGACATCTGCGACGGCGGCGGCACGTTCACGGGGCTCGCCGGATCGACCGGCCTGCCGAAGGAACGGCTCGGCCTCTGGGTCTCGCACGGGGTCTTCTCCGGCCGCGCCCCGCAGCTCGCCGACCACTTCGGCGAGATCGTCACCACCGACTCGTACCCGGCCCAGAACGACGTGCCGGGCCTGCGTACCGTCCCGCTCAGCCCGTACCTCACGAAGGAGATCCGATGACCACCACCACGACGGGCATCGAGCCCCGCATCACCACCGCGAGCCCGATCGCGCCGCTCCTCGCCGTCGACGGCTACAAGCACTCGCACCGGCAGGTCTACCCGGCCGGCACGACCCGGATCCTCATCAACTGGACGAACCGGTCGAACAGCCACATGCCGGAGTCGACGCACGCCGTGGTGTTCGGTCTGCAGGCGTTCATCCAGCGCCACCTCGTCGAGGCCTGGGCACCGTTCTTCGCCGCCGACGAGGACGAGGTCGCCGACCTGTTCGAGCAGGCACTCCAGGGCTACTTCGGCCCGAACCACATCGGGACCGACCACGTCCGAGCGCTGCACCGGCTCGGGTACCTGCCGCTCGACGTCAAGGCCCTGCCCGAGGGCACCCTCGCCCCGATCGGCGTCGCGACCCTGACCATCGAGAACACGATCGACGAGTTCTTCTGGCTGCCGAACTACATCGAGACCGCCCTGTCGGCGTCGATCTGGCACCCGTCGACCGTCGCGACGAAGGCACTCGAGTACCGCGACCTCATGGAGGACTGGGCCGAGCGCACCGGTGCCGACCCCGCGAGCATCGACTTCGCCGCGCACGACTTCTCGTTCCGGGGGCAGTCGAGCATCGAGTCCGCGGCCGCCGCGGGCGCCGGACACCTGCTCTCGTTCCTTGGCACCGACTCGATGCCCTCGCTCGACTTCATCGACCGCTACTACCCCGGCGACAACGGCTGGGTCGGGGCGAGCGTCCCCGCGACCGAGCACAGCGTCATGTGCGTCCGCGGCGCCGACGGCGAGCTCGAGACCTTCGAGCAGATCCTCGACGTCTACCCGACCGGCATCGTCTCGGCGGTCAGCGACGGGTTCGACCTCTTCAAGGTCGTCACGGAGACGCTCCCGCAGCTCAAGGACCGCATCACCGCCCGCGACGGCAAGCTCGTCATCCGTCCCGACTCGGGCGACCCGGTCGACATCGTCACCGGCACCGTGCACGGCGTCCCGGAGGACGAGCTCTTCCGCGACGGTCGGAGCCACGAGGAGAAGGGCGTCGTCGAACTCCTCGACGAGCTGTTCGGCCACACCGTGAACGCGAAGGGCTACAAGGTCCTCGACCAGCACGTCGGCGTGATCTACGGCGACAGCATCACGCTCGACCGTGCCCGACGGATCTACGAGCGCCTCGCCGCCAAGGGCTACGCGAGCGACAACATCGTGCTCGGCATCGGCTCCTACACGTACCAGTACATGACCCGCGACAACCTCGGCAGCGCCGTGAAGGCGACCTGGGCCCTCGTCGACGGCGAGCCGGTCGACATCCAGAAGGACCCGAAGACCGGCAGCGGCAAGAAGAGCGCGAAGGGACGGATCGCCCTGCACCGCGACGCGAGCGGCGAGATCCGGCAGACCGACCAGGCGAGCCCGGATGACGAGGCGAGCAGCCTCCTCCAGACCGTGTGGGTCGACGGTCGGTTCACGGTCCTGCAGTCCTTCGCGGACGTCCGGGCCACGCTCCGCGAGGAGCGCGCAGCCCGCGCGGCCCGTCGGGCCTCGGCGTGACCGAAGGCCCCGCGGCGGACCCGCGACAGCCGCTCATCGCGATCGACGTCGTCCCGGTGTCGTTCACAACGGCGGACGGTCTGCGGGTCGCCCCCGCGCGGGGGGCGTACGCCCCCTACGCGGGCG
>NZ_BACW01000627.1:0-2369 GCF_000333315.1 Curtobacterium sp. B8 | reverse complement strand
CGAGGTCGCCACGGCCGCGATGGCGTTCGTCCGCGAGCGGTTCGGGGTACTGCCCTACGCGCGGGTCGACCTGGTCCGTGCGGACGACGGGTCCTCGCTGGTGCTGGAGCTCGAGCTGGTCGAGCCGTCGCTGTTCCTGCCACAGGCCGACGCCGCAGCAGCCGACCGGCTCGCCGCGGCGCTGGTCGGCTGACGCGCGGTCCGTTCAGTCGACGACGGCGGCGACGGCCTCGATCTCCACCAGCTGATGGTCGTACCCGAGCACCGTGACCCCGAGGAGTGTGCTCGGCACGTCGTGGTCCCCCATCGCCCGGCGGACGATCTTCCACGCGGAGACGAGGTCGACCTGCCGCGACGACGCGACCAGGACCCGGGTGCTGATCAGGTCGTCGAGCGTCGCGCCGGCCGCGGCGAGCGCTGTCCGGAGGTTCGCCACGCACTGCTCGGCCTGGCCGGCGTGGTCACCGACCGCCACTGTCCGACCGCTCGCATCGAGGGGGCAGGCACCGGCGAGGAACACGAGCCGTGCCCCCGCCGGTGCCGTCGCGGCGTACGCGTAGTCCGCGACGTCGCTGAGCGCTGCGGACCGGATGAGCTGCACGGCGGAGGGCATGCACCGACCCTGCCAGGGCCCCGCCGGCCGCGCCACCCGCCGCGGACCGTCCCGCCGCGCGGCTCGGCCGCGCCGCCCCTCAGCGCCGCCCGATCGGGTTCGGCATCCGCCCCGCCCGGATGAGGGACTCCGTCTGGCCGGAGAGGTCGACCATCTGCACCGTGTTCCGGAGCTGCAGCCGGTTGAGGCACGAGTGCTCGAAGTCCGGCACGCGGAAGTCGATCGGGCGGGTCCGCCCGACGGAGCCGTCCACGCACTCTCCGACGAGCCGCCAGAACTGCGCTGCCGGCAGCACCCCGTCCTCGTCGAGGATCGCGGCGAGGTACCGGAGCACGCCGTCGAACACGTCCGTGAACACGCCGAGCGCGGCCTCGTCGTCGTCCGCGGGCTGCACGATCCGCTCGGTCCCGGCGGGCACGGCGACGTCACCGACGACCACGACCTCCTCGCCGATGTCCTTCATGAAGACCCGCGACACGACGCCGTCGCGGATGACGAGCACGAGGTTCTCCCCGTGCGGCATGAAGAGCAGCTGGTGCTCGGTCAGGCAGTGCACGACCGGCCGGACGTAGGCGGCGAGGTACCGCCGCACCCAGACCACGGCGTCGAGCCCGGACTGCTCGACGAGGGCGGCGGCGACCGACCGCCCGCGCGCGTCCCGGTGCAGGAGCGCGGCCATCGTGATCGGTCGCTCCCCCTCGGCGAGCCGTGGCACGGGGCTCTCCCGCCAGAGCGCGGCGAGCATCTTCCGCTGCGGCGACACGACGTCGACCCGGTGGTACGCGTCGCCGGTGTAGCCGATCGACGCGTGCTCCCGCAGGACGCCGAACCCGGCGTCGGCGAGCACCGGGTCCGCCTCGACCAGCCCGGCGACCCAGTCGTTCACCGCCGGCGCCGCCCGCATGTAGGCCGGCGACATGCCCCGGAGGAAGCCCATGTTCTGCACGGCGAGCGCCGTCTTCACGTACGACCGCGCCGGTCGCGAGCGGTTGAACGCCGTCCGGATCGACTGCTGCGGCTGGTGTTCGTCCGGCCCCTCGCCGAGGTCGACGAGGTCCTGCCGTCCGAGGTCCGGCGCGAAGGTGACCGCGATCCGGTGCTGCCACTGCCACGGGTGCACCGGGAACCACGTGTACCCGGCGGGGTCGAGACCACGGCGCTCGAGGGTGGCGCGGAAGCCGGCGACCGTCGCCGCGTCGAGCTCCGCGGCCCAGTGCTGCGCCTCGGTGCGGTCGGCTGCGAGCGCGAGGTGCGTGTGCTCCCGGCGGGCGGCGAGCCAGCGGTAGCGGAACCGTCCGCCCGTCTCCGGGGCGTAGGCACGGTACTCGTCGAGCCCGAACCCGATCCGGCCGTTGGCGGCGACGAACGCCGGGTGCCCCTCGGTCATCGCGGCCTCGGCGTCCTGGAACGACGCGACGACGTCGCCGTCGGACCGTCCCCGGGCGAGCTGCGCGGCGGACGGACCACCCCGGCGGTGCTTCGCCGCGGCGCTCGCCAGCGTCGAGGCGATCTCCTCGAGGTAGGTGCCGAGGAGTTCGTCCGGGATGCCGAGCACGGCACGCAGGGCGAGCACGAGGTCCTGCGCGTCGAGCGGCACGGGCGACCCCGCGCGCGTCCGGGTCAGGGATGCTTCGTCGAGCGCCCAGTGCTCGAGCGCGTGCACCCGGGCCCGGAACCGGTAGGTCGAGTCCCCGGCGTCGAGGACCCACGCGTCGCCGTCGGCCCGGGGCGCGATGAGCCGCTCGTGCGGAACTCG
>NZ_BACW01000628.1:0-959 GCF_000333315.1 Curtobacterium sp. B8 | reverse complement strand
GGACATCCGAGCGGTGCCGCTGACCCGGGCCTTGACCGCACCGTCGAGGAGGAAGCGCAGAGCGGCTCCGACCCCGCCACCGACGGCGACGGCGAGGAGTTCCAGCGGGGTCACGAGGCGTCTCCCGCCCGCTCGACAGCGCTCGGATCGACAGCGCTCGGATCGACAGCGCTCGGATCGACAGCGCCCGGACCGACCGTGCTCGGACGGAACCGACCCGCGACGAGGACCCCGGCTGCGACGGCGACCAGCCCGAGCCCGACGGAGAGGAGCGCGTACCCGGCGCCGGCGCCCCAGCGTCCGGCGTCGAGCAGCTGGGCGGTGTCGTCCGCGAGGGTGCTGTACGTCGTGAAGCCGCCGAGGACACCCGTGCCGACGAGGAGGCGGAGCGTGCGACGGCCACCGACGTCCGGACCACGGTGCGCGAGCACCTCCAGGAGCAGGCCCAGGCAGAACGCCCCGACCACGTTGATCGCGAGGATCGTCCAGCTGATCCCGGCGCCCGGAGGGAACGCGGCGGCGAGCGCGGCCCTGGCGCCGGTGCCGACCGCTCCCCCGAGGGCGACGACGCCGAGGTACCGCCAGCGCAGGTGCACGGGCCGTTCGGGCGTCGCTGGTGCCTCGTGGGGCGCGGGTCGTTCCGGGGACATGGCTCTCCTATCGCCGAGCACGCAGCACCGTGGCGCGTGCGACTCATCTCGGGATAGGGACCGTTGGCGGCTCGGCCGCGGTTGGGTCCGGCAGGCCCCACTGCCGGGTCTGACGACGCACCCACTGTAGCGCGGCCGCCCCGGACCGACAGACTGGGTCCGTGACGATCTCCGCCCTCGCCTGGACGACCACCGGCCCCGCACGGGGGACTCGACGAGGACGAGGACCTCGCGCTCGCGGGGCTCCGCCGCACGGTTGCCGTGGTCGACGTCCTGGACTGGGACGACCCGGACGTGGACTGGTCCGCG
>NZ_BACW01000629.1:0-2579 GCF_000333315.1 Curtobacterium sp. B8 | reverse complement strand
CGCCTGCAGCGACCGTCGCAGTGGCCGGCGCTATCCTCGGCGGCAGCGTGGTATCGGCGCAGGCCGCTTCCGCAGCGTGCAGTTCGGGGCACTTCTGCGCGTACGACGGACGGAACTACGCCGGAAGCGTGATGGTTGACAGCTCGACAACCGCGAACGCCACAGTCGACGTCGCCGACAACCGCGTTGCCAGCGGTCAGAACCGTCAGAACCGGAAGTGGTGCGGTGTGAACGTGGAGGGGACTGGTAACGTCATTCGCTCGCGCTGGCAGGCGAACACTAACATCGCAGACCTCTCGCCGTACAACGACACCATCGACTTCTTCTGGGCTGGAACCGCCGGGACCTGTTGATCCATCGGCAGTGGGGAGCTGGCTCACTCCCCACTGCCTGCCCGGTAGTGCCCCTGGAGGTCACCTTTGACTTTTCGATCATTGCTCGGAGCTGCTTCGGCGTTCGCCGTGCTTACCCTCTTGAGCGGCTGCGCTGCGGACTCGACGGGCGTGTCGGAGTCGCTACGGGTCGCGACCAAGAATGCGGCCACACCGCGAGAGGAGCTCACCGCCGCCACTGACCTGCTCACTGCCAAGTGTTTGGATCAGGACGGATTTAAGGTCCCTACGGTAGCGGCACCTGTATATGAGGTTAGGCCCTCAATAACCGGGTACACGGGTCTTTTCACGTCAACCGCGGAGGCGAAACGCGAAGGGTATGGCACGACTATCAAGGCGCCCTCAGCTGCGCCGTTAGACAGCTATCGGGCCACCCTTTCAGGGCAGGATCGGAAGCGCTTTGACCGCGCGCTCCTCGGTGACCCGAAGGATGTCGTAAAAATCACGCTGAGCAATGGCGCGACCGCGTCGAAGCCGAGCGGCGGCTGCTCGGGAAGGGCTTTGGAAGCAGTCTACGGCTCCGTAAAGGACGAACTGCGTGTGGAGGTGATCCAAAACGAGATCCTCATGCTCGCCACGAATCCTGCCATCGAACGGGCGCTACGGGAGCGGCTGCCGCAGTACCAGCGCTGCATGGCGCAGCGGGGAGTGGGTGTCACCGGGCTGAACGCGGCCGAGACTGTCGGAGCATCGCTCGGCCAGTACCGACAACCGGGTGAAGCGCCCTCGAGTCATGAGTCGAAGTTGGCGGCTGAAGACGCCGGATGCCAGGCCCGTGCGAAGTTGAGCAGTACCCTTGACTCGGCGTTGTACGAAACCGCTCAGACGTGGCTTCGAGATCATCACGAGCAAATCCAGCGCGCATCGTCGATCGTGGATGACGCGGCCCCGAAGGCCGCATTCATACTCGACGGGAAGGATGAATGATCGCCAAGTCGGAGGTTGAAACAGAACCGCGAGCGGGCACTCGGCGTGCGGCAACTAGTCGGCGCTGGCTCGGCGTGGTTCTCCTGTCTGCGGGAGGAACTGCGGTCACGCTAGGGGGAGCGTGGCGTCCGTCGTATTGGAACGATGAAGCCGCGACGCTGCAGCTTGCTCGTTTAACACCCGACGCTCTTCTGCACTTTCTTCAAGAGAAAGACGCAGTGCATGGGCTGTACGCCTTCTTCATGCACTATTGGATAGCAGCGTTTGGGGAAAGCGAACTCGCGGTCCGATTCCCCTCCGCGGTAGCCGTGGGAATCACCGCCGCAGCCCTCTTCAGCATCCTACGTGTCATAGGATCCTGGCGAGCGGCGGTCCCTGCTGCGGTCGCCTTCCTCCTTCTCCCCCGCGTAACCGCGATGGGAATCGATGCTCGCTCATTCGCTTTCGCTACCGCGGCCGTAACTGCGACCGTGCTCGTGTTTCTTCTAGCGCAGCGCCCCGCTGCCAGCCGACGGTGGTGGGCACTGTTCACCATCCTTCTTGCTCTTGCGGTAGCACTCTTTCTCTATTCAGCACTCATGGTACTAGTGTTCGCCGCCTGGGTTCTCCTCGACCAGGCGCGGCGAGTGCGCCTGCTCACGCTAGTCATTGCGGCGTCGGCGACCGCGCTTCTCGCTACATCTCCCTTGACGATCCTCGCCTCCACTCAACGCGGACAGGTGGCCTGGCTTCGTAATCAACAGGTGAATCCCTACACGATCGGCGTTGAGAGCTTCTTCGCCAACGCCTGGTGGCTTGCAGGAGCAGTTCTCGCGCTCATCCTCGTCGGCGCAATGATGACGCGCTCAACCCTCCTAGGATCTCCCTGGCTCCTTTTCCTCCTATGGACCGCGATTCCTGTCGTCTCGATCCTTCTTGCTACTTTGATCGCGGGTCCCCTATTCACGCCGCGGTACCTCAGCTTCGTGTCCCCCGCTATTGGCGCACTCGTCGGACTTTCGATAGCAACGTTACGCAGGCAATGGCGAACGGCAGTCTCGGTAACACTCGTCGTCGCCGCACTACCGTCGTACTTGCAGGCACGAAGCGAGGACGGTAAGCCAGGCGGCCAGCCCCTTCGGGAAGTCGCCGGATTCATTGGGGAGCATGCGACCCCAGGAGACGCCATACTCTTTGGCGCCTCCGGTACCGTCTCTCTTCGCCCTCGGATCGCTCTCGCCGCGTACCCGCGGCAGTTTGAACACCTCGACGACATCGCGC
>NZ_BACW01000630.1:0-10083 GCF_000333315.1 Curtobacterium sp. B8 | reverse complement strand
CGGGCGCGCCGGCGCCGCGCATCTGCAGTGCAGCCTGCGCGATGGCCGCACGGCGTGCCGAGGGGTCGAGTGCTCGGGTGTCGCAGTCGAGGACGACATCGGACGAGGAGCGCGCGACGTGTCCGAGCACTCCGGCGAGCGTGAGGGCGACGGTCGCGGGGTCGGGACCGAGGACCGCGGCCACCTCGGCGGCGCCGGACAGGTCGTCGGCGATCGCGGCGAGGCGGTTCGACATCGGACCCCTCCTCGGGCTCGGTGGACGGTACGGTCGGCGGAGCGACGGCGTGCACGAAACACGCTAGACGAGTTGCGTGAAACACGCAATAGTGGTGTGCGCATCGGATCGGCACAGACGCGACACGACGACGAGTCGCCGGACGGTGCCCGACCGAGAGGAACCCAGTGCGAGACATCGACATCCGAGGCCGCCGCCTCACTCCCGCCGTCCTCGGCACCATGACGTTCGGCGACAGTGTCGACGAGCCGACCGCAGCCGAGATGGTCGACCGCTTCCTCGCTTCCGGCGGGACCGGGATCGACACCGCGAACGGGTACGCCGGCGGCCGCAGCGAGGAGATCCTCGGATCGGTGCTCGCCGGACGCCGCGACGACGTCGTGCTGGCGACGAAGGTCGGCATCCCCAACCCGGACGCCGAGGGCGCCGCTCCCCTGTCCGCCACGGCGATCGAGCGGTGCGTGCACGCGAGCCTCCGCCGGCTCGGGACCGACCACGTCGACGTGCTGTACCTGCACCAGCCCGACCGGTCGACGCCCGTCGCGGAGACGCTCTCCGCTGTGCAGGGGCTCGTCGACTCCGGTGCGGTCCGCGCCTGGGGCGTCTCGAACTACGCGGCCTGGCAGATCGCGGAGCTCCGGCACACCGCCGAGGGGCTCGGGCTGGACGCGCCCGTCCTCGGGCAGCAGGTCTACAGCGTCATCGCGACCCGGATCGACGACGAGTACGCCGAGTACGCCAGGAGCACCGGCCTCGGCACGATCGTGTACAACCCGCTCGGCGGTGGTCTGCTCACCGGGAAGCACCGTGCGGACGAGCAGCCCGGGGAGGGACGCTTCGGCTCCTCGCCCCTCGCCGGCATGTACCGCACGCGCTACTGGAACGACGAGGTGTTCGCCGCGGTCGAGCAGCTCCGCACGATCGCCGAGGGCGCAGCACTCCCGATGGCCGAGCTCGCGCTGCGGTGGACGATCGGGCGTCCGGTCGTCGACGCGGTACTGATCGGCGGGTCGCAGGTCACGAACATCGCGGCGAACCTCGAGGCGCTGGCCGCGGGTGCCCTGCCGGAGGACGTGCAGCAGGCCGTCGACGACGTGGCCGCGTCGCTCCGGGGGCCGATGCCGGCGTACAACCGCTGACGGGTGCGCGGGGTCGGTGGCATCCGCCGCCGGCCCGCCGGGACGGCCTGTGCGCGTGGCGACGAGACGGCTGGTCGTCTCGTGAGCCCGTGATGGTCCGTTGCGGCGCGACCATCGACGGCCTGGAGGCCCGGTGCCAGCTGGCACCGAGCCTCCAGGCCCTCGATCGGTCGCGGTGGTGCCGCGCCTCAGCCCAGGCCGGCCGCCTGGTCGGCGCGCACGGTCTCAGCGATCTTCGCGAGGGCCGCGTCGCCGAGCAGGTTGAAGGGGGCGCGGCACGGACCGACGGCCTCGCCGGCGGCGTTCGTGGCCGCCTTGACGATCGTGTTCGGGTTGCCGAGCGCGAACAGGTTGCGCAGCGGGCGGATCGACGCCTGCGCGGCGCGCGCGCCGTCCAGGTCACCGGCGGCCCAACGCCGGTAGATCTCGACCATCGTGCGCGGGTAGACGTTCGCGACGGCGGTGATGCCGCCCGCACCGCCGGCCTGCAGGGTCGGCAGGACCAGCGAGTCGGTCCCGGCGAGCACCGCGAAGTGCTCGGGATCGGTCAGCTCGATGACCTGCAGGATCGCGTCGAAGTTGCCCGAGGAGTCCTTCACACCGGCGATGTTCTCGAGCTCCGCCAGCCGAGCGACGGTCGCGGGTGTGATGGTGTTGCCCGTCCGCGCGGGGATGTTGTAGATGAGGACCGGGATGTCGACGGCCTCGGCGACCGTGGCGAAGTGCCGGTACAGCTCGTCCTGCGACGCGGCCGCGAAGTACGGCGTGATGACCGAGAGCACGTCCGCGCCCGCCGCCTGCATGCGCTGGGCGATCCGGACCGTCTCCTTCGTCCCGACGGCACCGGCGCCGCCGTAGACGGGGACGCGGCCACCGGTGGCGTCAACCACCGCTTCGAGCACGGCGAGCCGCTCGTCCTCGGTCTGCTGGAAGAACTCGCCGTTCGTGCCGAGGCAGAAGACGCCGTCGGCGCCGGCCTGGACGGCACGGTCGGTGTGCGCGCGCATCCGGTCGAGGTTGAGCGACTCGTCGTCGTGGAACGGGGTGACGAGGGCGTGGATGCTGCCGCGGATCGTGGTGGTCACTTCAGGTGCTCCTTGCAGGCTGGGTGGGACGGGGGCGGGTCAGGGCGTGGGCCGCTGCATGACGTGGACGGCGAAGCCGCCGAACTCCCCCGCGAGGTAGATGTTCTGCAGGCGTCCGTCCTCGAAGTGCGCGGCCGTCTCCTGGTCGAACCCGAAGCCCTTCGCGGTGAGTTCCTCGACGGCGGCCTGGAGATCGCCGGTCGACATGCCGATGTGCCCGTGCGTGCCGAGGTACTGCGAGCGCACGCACTCGAAGAAGGTGCCGGCGAACTCGGACTTCTTCCCCTGGCGGGAGTCGAGGTTGAACATGAGGCAGAACAGGTCGCACAGTTCCTGCGCGGCCGCTGCGTCGGGGTTGTTGATGCCCACGTGCGCGAGCTCGAAGGTGTTCTTCACGGGGACTCCGATCACATCGGGAAGAGGAGGAGCGCGCCGGCGGTCAGCGCCAGCAGGCGGATGAAGTACATCGGGATGGTGAACTTCCAGAACTGCAGGAGCGAGTACTTCCCGACGCCCATCACCATCGCGGGGAGCCCGTCGATGGGGAGGAAGTGTCCGTTCCACCCGGAGATGACGATGGCGATCGCCGCGGCCGCAGGGTTGAGGTCCAGGCTGACACAGGTCGCGATCGCCAGGGGCGCGAAGACGTAGACCGTGCCGATCGTCGACCCGGTGAGGGTCGCGAGGACACTCGTCAGGACACAGAACGCGAACACCAGCAGGAAGGGGCTGACGTTCCCGCCGAGCAGACCGGCGACCGACTCGCCGACCAGCTTCGTGAGTCCGGTCGCACCGAGCGCCTCGGCGATGCCGATGACGCCGGCGGACATGATGATGATCGGCTGGCTGATGGCGTCGCGGATCTCGGTGAAGTCCAGGACCTTCATCACCAGGAGGAGCGCCACGGACAGCCCGGTGATTGCGTAGCCCGCGTCGCCGATGTAACTGTACGAGATCATCCCGGCGATGGCCAGGACGAAGCAGGCGTACGTCGCCGGCTGCTTCCGTCGGTCCAGCGTCGGCGCGGTCACCGTGGCGGTCGCGCTCGACGCGGCGACGGCGGCGGCGTTCGCCTCGGCGGCGTGTGGGCCGGGCGTGGCAGGGTCGGCGACCGCGTCCACGTACGTCCCGGAGGTGGACGCGCCGGTGTGCGTCCCGGAGGTGGCGCCGGTGTGCGTCCCGGACGTCGCACCGGCGTGCGTCCCGGAGGTGGCACCGGCGTGCGTCCCGGAGGTGGCACCGGCCAGGGCCGGTTCCTTCGCCTCGGTCGCGTTCACCGTGCCGGTCTCCTCGTCGGAGATCGCGTGGTCGGGGAGCAGCCGGTACGCGATGAGGCACCAGACGAGGAACCCGAGGCTGAGCACGAGGTTGACGATCGAGAACCGGACGAGGTCGATCGACTCGCGCACACCCGCCGCTTCCAGCACCGCGACGACGATGCCGTACTGCAGGGCCACGTTGAACGGGAGCATCGGGTGGTTGGCGGCGAAGCCGGCAGGCATCAACACCTTCGACGGCGGCAGCTTCTTGTTGTAGGCCAGCGTCGAGAGCAGACCGATCACCAGGACGTAGTAGGCCGTCGAGCCGGTGCCGAAGATGCTGCAGCCGACCATGACGAACACGACGATGAGGACGTAGGCGCGGAACCCGCCCTTGGTCCCGAGTCGCGTGATCATGCTCTTGAAGCCCGAGACGAGGTCGGTCTTCTGCAAGGCGGCGATCACCGCCATGAAGGACGCGAGCATGATGATCGTCGCGTTCGCGAACCCGCTGAAGGCGACGTTGATCGGCACGACACCGAAGACCACCATCAACAGGCAGGCGATCAACGGGGGGACGCCGAACGGGAGACGATCGATCATGATCAGGACGATCATGAAGACGGTGATCGCGAGTGCGAAGACCATGGGGAGGGTCATGCTCGCTGCTCCTTCGCAGAGAGGTCCGGACCGGCGGAGGAGGACGGCGTCGACACGATCTCCGCGAGGACGTCAGCAGGCAGGTACACGTGCTTGATCGACTTGCGGTGCCAGGTGTAGGCGATGTGCAGTCCCCCGGCCGGGTCGGGGAGCACCGAGGGGTAGGACAACTCGCGGTTGCGTGACTCGCGACTGTTGTTCGAGAGGCAGTAGCCGTCGCCGTTCTCGATGTCGTGTGCGGTCGGCCAGGATCGGCCGTCGGGGCTCGAGACCACGAGCGTCATCGGCGCGCGAGGCGCGCCCCAGAAGGCCGTGGGTCCGTCCGCGTCCAGGGCAGGTTCGGCGATCTGTGGTCCCGCTCCGGCTGCGTCCGACGCCAGGCCCTCGTCGTCGATCTCGTCGTACAGGGAGACACGGCGGCTCGTCGCGTCCTCCTTGCTCGAGTGGTTCATCACCATCGCGATCCGGCCGTCGTCGAGGGACCGCGCCTGGATCGAGGAGTTGTTGTTCGGCAGGTCGATCGGACGGCACGGCTCCCACGTCATCCCGCCGTCCGTGGACGTCGACTCGTACACGTGGTCCGCCCAGCGGGAGCGGAAGCACGCCCAGAGCACCCCGTCCTCGCGCGGCACGATGTTCATGTGCACGCACCCGGTCGAGTCGGGAACGGCGACCTCGGACCAGGCCAGTCCGCCGTCGTCCGAGTACCAGACCGAGGCGGTGTCGTCGTTGCCGACCCACTTCTCACCGGGCACCGTGCGGCAGTTGAAGACCGGGAGCAGGATCCGACCGCTCTCGAGCACGACGGGGGTTTGACGGACGAACACGCCGACCGGTGCATCGGGGCCGAGCAACAGCGTCGGGTCTCCCCAGGTCTCGCCGCCGTCGCGGGAGATCCGACGCCGCACTTCGGAGGTGTCCTGGTTCCCGGCGAGCTGCGCGGTGTAGAGCAACCACACGGCCCCGTCCGGCGCCGTGAACAGGATCGGGTTCTGCTCGGAACGCGCGCTGTCGAAGCTCACCTGCACCGGGTCGAGCCAGCGGTCCGTGCCGGCGGGAAGGCGGGACAGGTGGATCGAGATGTCCGAGACACCTTCCTGGGTACCGCCGAACCACACGCAGGCGAGATCTCCCCCGGGCAGGAACGCGAGGTTGGCCGCGTGACACTGCACCGTCGGGGTCGGGAGGAGCGCTTCTGCGCCCCCGTCGGACCGGGCTCGCAACAGCCCGTCGAAGTCATGCATGCGGGGGTCCTCCAGTCGACGTTGACGGTGGGCACCGACGGATCGGTGCTGAGCGTTCATCCTGGCAGTATTGCTCGAAGTGCGCAATAGCCATGCGCGTAGTACGCATACAAGTGCCGTCCTGCCGGTGGGATCGCGTGGTGGCTGCTCGAAGTACGCGATCGGCTTCGGGACGACCGATCGGGAAGGCCGCTCGTCGCCCCCGCGCTCAGGGAGCCACTTTCGGCCTCCCCAGTCACGGGAACAGGAGACGTCCCGTTGGCGCACGGCACCAGAAGTGTGGATCGTGCAGCACGACGAGTCAGTACACAAAACGGTGCTCAGAGTGTTCGAGACGTCGGAGGAGGCCCAGACCTCCGCCGGGGAGATCGGCGACCGATTCGAGGGCGGCGCCCTGTTCTCGAGCTCCGCGATCGGCTACCGCTTCGATCGCGGCACCGGACACGTCAGCTCCGGGCCAGGCGACAGCATGGAGGGCCGCCTCGACCGTCAGTGCCCGTCGACGTCGCCCGTCAGGATCGCGCCGGTGACACCCGCGTCGAGTTCCTCGTGGAGTACGCCGACGATGAACTCCTCGGTGCCGAGCGAGAGCAGGTGCTGCACCGCGGCCTCGTGGTCCTGCAGCCACGGCTGCCACTCGTCGTGCAGGAACGCCTCGACCTGTCCGTTCTCGTGCACGATGATCGCGCCGACGTTCTCCCTGATCCCGTCCTCGTCGAGGCGCACACTCAGCACGAGGGGCTCAGCGTCCTCGTGGACCGGTTCGACGGTGAGCTCGCCGGGCAGCGGCCACGCTGAACGCTGCAACTCGACGTTCGACATGTGTAGGTGCGGTTCGCTGTCGTCGATCGCGAGCTCGAGGGTGCCGTCGAGGAACTGGTCGATGACCTCGTGCACACGGTCATGGAGCGCCGGCTGGTACGTCCACCACCGCTCGTGCACGGCGCGGAGCCAGGCCTGCGTCTGACTCGAGGTGCCGACTGCTGCGCCGACGAGCTGCGGCGCGTTGCCGGGGAGCCCGACGACCTCGAACTCCCCCTCGTCGGTCTGGATGGCGAGGGTGCCGGTGTCCGGATCAGCGTCCACGTGAAGGATCCCCGCCGGAGCGGCAGCCCAGACGTCCGCTGGCAGCGCCGGCGGCAGCGCGAACGGCACCGCGAGGGCCGGCTCCTCGGCTGCGCGGTCGAGGATCTCGCTGACCCAGGTGTCGCTGTGACGGGCACCGGGCGTCGGTGCGTCCTCGGCGGTGCGCGCGGCGATCAGGTCCGCGGCGCGCTCGTGCGCCTCGTGCGGATCCGCGTTGACGCCGACGAGCACGCCGGCGTCGGCCCACTGAGCGAGGTTGATCGCCTCGAGGTCGTCGTCGGACAGCGCGACGTTCCACTGCGCCGGGTCGGCGAGCACGAACGCCGCCGTGCGGCCAGCGGGCCCGTTCTGCACGGCGGAGACGATCGCCGGCACCAGGTGCGGCAGGTCCTCGAAGCCGGTTTCGACCTCGAGGCGGTCGATGATCAGCAGGTCGTCACGCTCGAGGACCTCGGCAGCGCCGGCGAAGAGACTGGCGAACGGACCACCACCCGGACCGGTGCCCGTCACCACGCTCGAGTACGAGCCCTGAGCGTCGGAGGTCTCCAGCGCCTCGACGATCTCGTCGACCTCGTCGGGTGCGCGCACGGTGAACGCCGTGACCTGCGCGACGGGGGCAGCCTCCGCCTCGTCGTCCGTGAGCGGCACGCGCACCTCGATCGCCCAGCGGTCGACGTCGAACGACGGGTAGCCGTCGCCGTCCTCGTCCACGATGGTGCTGTGCACCAGGCGCAGGCGTCGGTCCCACGCATCGTGCACGGCGCGGACGAGCGCGGATCCATCTGATGCGTCGAAGCTCCCGCGCCAACGCTACTGAGCGGCGGCCGCCTGGTCACGACCGCGCTGCCCACGACGCTCCAGCCCGCCGGCTCGATGGTGCGGCGTGCCAGGCCCCCAGGAGCACCGCGTCAGCCGCCGGCCCTGGTGGCTCGACGTCGACCACGCGACCGAGTCGGGCACTCGCGACAACGTGCCCTTCACCGCGACAACTTGCCCTGGAACCGACGACCCGTCCGGATCCGCAGACAAAGGCAGCATCAGGGCACTTCAAGGGGTGTGACCCACACCGACGGTAATGGCCCTTATCGCAACTTTGCGGGGCTGGAGTTGGCCTCTCCGCGCCAACTACCCCGGTGCGTCGTGCACTCAGCACGACGCCGGGCACGAGGAGGGCTAGGGCTGCCAGGTCAGCCCTGCACTCGGAACGGACGGTCCCCGTTATCCTCCTCGGCAAGCTGGCGACGGAGTGGCTCGAGCCGCAAAGTGATCGATTCCCAGAGCTGTGCCACGGTCCCCTCAGGGAGGAGCGGGAGCGGACAGCGTCCCAAAACGTGGACGGCGCGATCTGCAATGCCAAGAACGAACGCCGCATGGTTCACGATCTCCTGGCGCGGAAGCCGCAGTTGGCCATCTGCGAGGAGCGCGCCGAGCGCCGGCATCATGCCGTGGGCGAATGAGGAGAGCTGCGAGTAGGGGGTCCATTCGTCCAGGTCCGCGTTGCCCCACGCGTCCGCCGCAGCTTCGCGCACCGCGGTGCTGAGCGCCCAGCTTGGGGCTGTTGCGTTGATCGCTCGCTTCTGCGCAGTCACGAGGTCGAGGTACTCGCGGCGATCAAGCTCCCCCTCGACACCGACGAACTCAGTCGCGAACGCTGACTTGTTCACGTCCGAGTGCAGAACCGATAGCGCACGCACACGCACCTCGTCCGCCGTCGCACCGATCGTGACCCAGCGGATCCGTGCCAGCGACTCGACTGCGCCCCGGGCAATCGTGGCCGACGACGGTCCGAGCTTCGGACTCAGGATGAGGGTCTTCATCGTTCGCGCATGGTCGCCGACCGCCAACAGGTTCATCACTGTCATCTGCGACAGCACGAAGTCTGGATCGATCTGCCCGTCCCAATCGAGATCCCTGCTGCGGATCTCGGCCGCGAGCGCATCGGCACCCCGCTCGATGCCCTTCCAGAGGCTTCCGGCACGGGAACGGACTTCCTTGTCGGTGCGCGTGGTCGTGCCCATCAATTCAGCGTGGCCTTCTTCCGGTCGAAGCGCGACTGGAAGAACGTCCAATTGACGATGATCTGCGGCACGAGGGTGGTCAGGTCTCGGTTGATCTCGACGGTCGACAAGGTGATCTGCACGGCTGCTCCTTGAGGGTCAGGTGAGGCGGTGGATGCGCCCGCAGTGGGAACTAGCGACAGGAACGAGCTGTGGCTCGATCCGGCTCAGCCCTGGTTCTGGCGATCCGCACCCTGCTATCGGAATCCGCCTGGCGGACTGAATCTGCCGCGGAGCACACCCTTCCGTTCGACCGTCTTCTGCGCGGAGACAAGCCCGGCGTCCAGCGTTGTACGGGGTTGGCTCCTGCACGGGACCCCTGCGGCGGGGAGCTACCTACTGCTCGGGGTCGACTTTGGGGGCGCATCTGGCGCCCGGCAAGCGGGCTTCTATGTCGACGCGGTCGGTTCGACCCCCGCGATCGAGCGACCTGTGGTGGCGGTTGCTCACAACTGCTGCGAGAAGCTCCGTTACCGCTTAGTTACTGGCAGATCCGCCGGAGTGAAACAAGAGAGCCCCAGATCCCCGTAATTACGGGGATCTGGGGCTCTTCGCGTTGGTGGGCTTTTTGCGCTTCCTCTGCTTGCCATGTGGCGCACGGCTACTTCTGGTCATCGAGACTTGGGTTTCCCCCGCCAACCGGAGCCATTCCCCCCACCGCCGAAAGCCCTGTTCAGCAGGCATCTTGCGCAGCTCGTTCGTGCTCTCGGCCCCAGGTCGAGCCATCGCAGAAGTCCGCCCAGCACCGCTTGACTCAGGTTCGCCATGCGGGGGAAGTGCATTTCAGGGGAAACGGCCCGGCTGTTTCGCGTGCGGTGGGCAACGCTGGCGCAACGGACGAGCGCGCACTCGGTGATGCCTACGCCTCGCAAGACATCGGCGTTACTGGTTTCCGCCATCCGGGCGTATCGGAGGCCCGCGATTGCCTACTTCTTCTGCGAGAACTTCATGTCAAGAGAGGTCGCCGACCGCGAGAGTTGTCACACCCGTCAGGTCACAACCAACTCCCCTCCTACGGGACACTCGCAACCCGCTGGCGCGGTCGATATCGGCAGCTCAGGCGATGGTGAGCATCCGAAGACAGGCCGGGCACCAGCACGAGGACCTGCACTGCTCGTACAACCGTTAACTCGACCGCCGCGTGCATTGCCGTGGTCGTGACTGACGGCCGGACCGACCTGTCGTCCTCCCGAGCCCCTCCGAAGGGGGTACATGGAGGGTCCCCCAAGGTACGGACCTTCAACGCACTGCGAACAGCAATACCTTAAGCGAGCTGAAGTGATGCTCACTCAGTGAATTGAGGGGAAACAAAGAAAAA
>NZ_BACW01000631.1:0-1965 GCF_000333315.1 Curtobacterium sp. B8 | reverse complement strand
AGGTACACCGCGTCGAACGTCAGGTACTCGAGCGCTGCNTCGGTCAGCGCCCCGACGAACCCGTTGCTCAGCGCCCGGTACTCACCGCCGAGCATGACGAGTCGGACGTCGTCACGTCGGNCCATGTCCGTGACGACCCCGACGCTGGTCGTGGTGACGGTGAGCTCGGCGTCGACCGGTAGTGCGTGCGCGAAGGCCGCGACGGTCGAGCCGTTGTCGAGGAAGAGCGACGCCCCGGGTTCCACCGTCTCGGCGGCACGTCTGGCGATGTCCCGCTTCGCGTCGAAGTGCTCACCGAGCCGTTGACGCAGCGAAGCCTCGGGGTGCGCGGCCACCGCCATCGCCCCGCCGAACGTCCGGGTGAGCTTCCGCTGCTCCTGCAGGGTCGCGAGGTCGCGCCGGATGGTGGACGCCGTGACGCCGAACCGCTCGGAGAGCTCGTCGACACTCGCGAGTCCGACCGTCGTCGCGAGCGTGACGATCGCGTCACGTCGAGCTCTCGCCGAGATCGACACGGGCACCTTTCGGACGAGGGGGCGGGGGACCTGTCAGGCACCCCGGGCCGGCACCGGCGCGCCCGACGTCGGGGCGAGTTCGGCGGCCTGCCGGAGCGCCTCGATCATGCTAGCGACATCGGCCTTGCCGGTGCCCGCGATGTCGAACGCCGTCCCGTGGTCGACGGATGTGCGGATGACCGGGAGACCCACCGTGATGTTCACCCCGGCCTCGATCCCGAGGACCTTCACCGGGCCGTGTCCCTGGTCGTGGTACATCGCGACGACCAGGTCGTAGTCTCCACGGCCGGCGAGGAAGAAGAGGGTGTCGGCCGGCAGCGGTCCGACGGCGTCGATCCCGTCGGCACGCGCGGCCTCGACGCCCGGAGCGATCTTCTCGGCCTCCTCGCCGTAGCCGAACAGGCCGTTCTCACCGGCGTGCGGGTTGATCGCCGCGACACCGATCTTCGGGTGCGGGTTGCCCGCACGCACCAGGGCGTCGTTGCCCCGCCGGATCGTCCGTTCGACGAGCCCCGGCTCGATGCGCGCCACGGCGTCGATGAGCCCGACGTGGGTGGTCACGTGGACGACCTTCAGCTTCGCCGTCGAGAGCATCATCGAGACCTCGCCGACGCCCATGAGCTCCGCGAGCATCTCGGTGTGGCCGGGGAAGACGTGCCCACCGGCGTGCAGCGCCTCCTTGTTCAGCGGCGCGGTGCAGATCGCCTGGACCTTCCCGGCCGTCGCCGCCTCGCACGCGACGCGGATGTACTGGAAGGCCGCGTCGCCGGCGATCGGCGAGAGCTGCCCCCACGGCAGGTCCTCCGGGAGGAGTCCGAGGTCGACCACGTCGACGACGCCCGCACGGTGACCGGCGTCGGCGACGTCCTCGACGACGTTGAACGCGGCGTCGACGCCGCGGATCGCGGCGGCCTGGCGCAGGCGGGCGAGGTCGCCGATGACGACCGGGCGGCAGACGGCGAGGACGTCCGGGGAGACGACGGCCTCGACGACGACCTCGGGGCCGACGCCGGCCCCGTCGCCCATCGTGACGGCGACGATCGGAGTGGCGTTCATCTCAGTGCTGCCTTTCGGTTCACGCGGCCCATGGCCGCTTCGACACGGCTCGTGGCCGCGGACGGATCGTCTCGGACGGCCTGGAGGAACGTGGCCGCGTCGAGCAGGTTGGTGGCGGTCCCGAAGCTGCCGGGTCGCGTGACGACACGACGGCCGTCGTCGGCGCGCGAGACGACGCAGCCGACCTCGACGGCACCCTCGGGGACGATGGTCGTGATGTCGAGGCGGGTCAGGACGGACCGGGCCGTCTCCCCGCCCGTCAGGACCAGGGCGGACCGTCCGCTCACGGCGGCGGTCACGATGCCGAGTCCGTCCGCGAGTCGGCGGGCGAGGTGCGGGACCGGTTCGTGCCGGCCCTCGACGCAGATCGCCACGGCTCCTGCGCGCAACGCCG
>NZ_BACW01000632.1:0-929 GCF_000333315.1 Curtobacterium sp. B8 | reverse complement strand
TCCCCGAAAATGAAGAGTACTATCCGCAAGCTACTTCAAAATACATCGACCGTACTTCGATGAATACCTGGGAAGACGAAGCTGCTTACAAAGCCATCACCGGCACCGGTAAAAAGAAAATAGTTTTGGCAGGCTTATGGACCGGCGTATGTATTGTTGGTCCGGCTTTATCCGCGCTTAGCGAAGGATACGAAGTTTATGTTATTACCGATGCCTGCGGCGATGTAAGCGCAGAAGCACATGAGCGCGCCATTCAGCGTATGATCCACACCGGCGTTAAACCGGTAACATCTATCCAATACCTGCTGGAGCTTCAGCGCGATTGGGCCCGCCAGGAAACCTATGTGGCCGTTACCGATTTGATGAAGAAACACGGCGGCGCTTACGGTATTGGCATCCAATACGCGCACCGTATGCTGGCGCACTAATAAACCGCGCTGCGGTTACTGTAAACCCTATTCATCTGTAGTATTCAAACTCCGTGAAAAAAATCGTTTTGTCGCTACTTGTTCTTTCATTGTTCAATTGCCGCAAGGCTTTGGCACAGTCGTTTAAGCTGATGCGTTTTGACGAGGATTATAGCGCGCTGAAAACGGATACTACTCATAGCGCTTATAATAAAATCAAATACATAGGATTATCAGCAAACCGCAGCGTCTACCTCTCTGCAGGCGGCGAGATCCGGTATGAATACGCCTCAAAAATTGACGAGAACTGGATTGCCGGTCAGGGTTATAACTACAGTTTTTTGCAACGTTACTCGCTGAATACCAACCTGCAAATGGGCAGTAGCTTTCGCATCTTCGCGCAAATAAACAGCGCGCTTGAAAACGGCAGCAAGTATGGCCCTGCACCTGTTGATGAAGATAAACTCAATATCCAAAACCTGTTCGCCGAATTAAAGGTATGGCAAAAAGACGTTAAAGTGC
>NZ_BACW01000633.1:0-901 GCF_000333315.1 Curtobacterium sp. B8 | reverse complement strand
CAGTGTTCCGTTATTGGCCAGTTCAAATTTGCCTATGCGTTGCTCGGTCGCTCCTGTAAATGAGCCTTTTTCATGGCCAAACAATTCGCTTTCTATCAGGTTAGCCGGTATAGCGGCACAGTTTACGCTGATCATCGGGTTGTTTTTCCTGGCTGATGCCGCGTGTATGGTTTTAGCGATCAGTTCTTTGCCTGTTCCCGTTTCCCCGGTAATCAAAACCGTCGAGTCGGACTGAACTACCTGATCCATCAGTGCGAAAACCTTATTCATTTTTGGCCCGGCTCCAATAATCTGCGGGTAGTTACCCGAGCTTGTTTGCTGCTGGCCTGTATAGATGCTTTCTATTTCCTGCTTTTCGCTAAAGGCGCGGAACTCCTCCAGTTGTAATTTAAAATTCTCATTCATTGCCGGAAACAAGCCGACCGCTTTATTTAAAAAGTCCTCCAGCGTATCCGCTTCCTTTACCACGGCCAATTTTTCGTTCAACTCTAAAAGTTGTGTAGCGGCTGCTTCAGGTCCGGCCTCATCATTCTCGTTAAACGGCCTGCTCAATTTTTCCGTTGGAGATACAGCGTTGATTTGTTGCGAACGCTGCCGGGTAAAAAAAACGATATCAGCAAACAAATCGGCGATGTTGCTGCAAAACGTCAGGCACTCGGCGCTAAAATCCCGGGCGTGGTTATGCAATTCCAGTGTCCCTAAAATCTTGTTTTCCACCTCAAGCGGAATATAACAGTGAAACAGGTAACCGGCCTCACCGTTAATAAGGCAATGATTTTGGGTTTTCTTCTTTCCAGCCACTCATCTTTCGACTTAATTACCGGAAACGAAAATTCGGCGACAGTTTTTTGTGGCAGCCTTAAGTTCGCAGGCCTGATTGATCACCGCTGTGCGCGGCTCA
>NZ_BACW01000634.1:0-5986 GCF_000333315.1 Curtobacterium sp. B8 | reverse complement strand
CGATGAAGTCCGGCGCGAAGAAGACGACGGAGACCGCGCCGATCACCATCACGACGCCGTCCACACCCGCCGCGACGGGGCGAGGGATCCGCACCCCCGCGCTCAGCAGTGCGAGGCCGGACGAGTAGATGTCCATCACCGCGCCGCCGACGATCCCGAGGATGGCGACGATCGCGAACGGGACGAGGAACCAGATCGGCAGGATCGTGGTGAGCGCGCCGATCGGGTCGGCGTTGATCGCGGCGTTCAGGTCCTTCGAGGACCCGGCGAGCAGCACGCCGAAGACGACGAGGAGCGCCGGTGCGAGGGCTCCGCCGAACGTCGTCCATCCCACGACCCCGCGGGTGGAGGACGTGCGCGGCAGGTAGCGCGAGTAGTCGGCGGCGGCGTTGACCCAACCGAGCCCGAACCCGGTCATCACGAGCACCAGCGCACCGATGACCTGCTGCGCACTGCCCGACGGCAACGCGGCGATGGCGGCGAAGTCGATCGACGGGACCGCGAGCACGACGTACACCACCGTGAGCACCGCGGTCACGACGGTGATCCAGGTCTGCAGCCGCATCACGACGTCGAAGCCCGCGATCCCGGCCCCCACGACCAACGCGGCGACGACGACGAGCGCCACCAGCTTGGTGACGACGCCGTCGTCCCAGCCGAGCTCACGGAAGACCGTCGACGTCGCGAGCACGGCCAGAGCAGCCAGCGCGGTCTCCCACCCGACCGTGAGCACCCAGCTGAGGAACGACGGCAGCCGGTTGCCCCGGACGCCGAACGCCGCCCGGCTGAGCACCATCGTCGGTGCCGACCCGCGCTTGCCCGCGATCGCGACGACGCCGCACAGCAGGAACGAGAAGACCACCCCGATGACGGCCACCACGGTCGCCTGCCAGAACGAGATGCCGAACCCGAGCACGAAGGCGCCGTACGCGATCCCGAGCACGGACACGTTCGCCGCGAACCACGGCCAGAACAGCCCACGCGGCGTGCCCTTCCGGTCGGCCTCGGCGATGACGTCGGTGCCCTGGCGTTCGACGGTCCGCAGTTCCGGGCCCCGCGGGTCCGGTGCAGGGGGCATGGGCGCTGTGCTCATGCGCCGAGCGTAGTGCGCGCGCCGCCGGCCGGGCAGGCTCGCCGTCGTCCTGTGGACGGACTGCTGCGGTCCTGGGACGGACTGCTGCGGTCCTGGGGACGGACCACTGCCGTCCTGAGGACGGGCCGGCTACCCGAACAGGTTCACGGGGCGCACGATGTCGGCGTAGATGAGCAGCGCGCTCATCCCGGCGAGGAGCACCACGACGACCATCGTGAGGGGCATCGTCTTCGCGAGGTCGATCGGCCCCGGATCCGCCTTCCCGACGAGCGTGAAGGACCGGCGCTTCACGGCCTCCCACAGGGCACCCGCGATGTGGCCGCCGTCGAGGGGCAGCAGCGGCACCATGTTCAGGACGAACAGGCCGATGTTGAGCGAGGCGAGCAGGCCGAGGATCGTGTAGGCCTTGTCGACGATCGGGACCCCCGACATCGACGAGACCTCACCGATCGCGCGCCCGACGCCGACGACGGACACCGGGCTGTCCTGCGACCGGGCCTGCGAGCCGAACGCCGCGTTCCACACCGCGACGAGCCGCTGCGGGAGGTCGATGATGAGGTGTGCTGACGCCGAGATCTGCGCGCCCGTCGCCGGCAGGACCGCCGTCGGCGACTGCCGGACGAGCGACTGCCCGATGCTGACGCCGACCACGCCGACCTGCTGGGTCTTGGTCGTGCCGTCCTCGTTCTTCGCGACCGTGCCGTCGGAGCGGTAGACGTCGCGCGTCGCCGTCACCGGGGTGATCTCGAGCGTCTTGCGGGCACCGTCGCGCTCGACCACGACCGTGAGCTCCTTGCCGGCGCTCCGCTGGAACAGCGTCGACACCTCGGCGATCGTCGGGTCGGCCTTCCCGTCGACGGAGAGCACGACGTCGCCGGACCGGATGCCGGCCTCCTTCGCCGGGGACACCGCGTCGTCCGAACTGCAGGTCGTCGTCCGGCTGTTCGGCAGCACGCAGTCGACGCTCGACGTGAACGTGGTCGTCGGCGCGCCGAAACCACAGAGGAGCACACCGAACAGGACGATCCCGATGACGAGGTTCATCGCCGGACCGGCGACCATCACGATGATCCGCTTCCACGGCGTCAGGCGGTAGAACGCGCGGGAGTCGTCGCCGCCGGACTCCGCGATCTGCTCGGCGCTGGCCTGCCGGGCGTCCTGCACGAACGCGCCGTACATGCCCGTGTTCGTGATCGCGCTCGGCTTGCCCGAAGCCCGCGGTTTGAGCATGCCGACCATCGAGATGTACCCGCCGAGGAGGATCGGCCGGATCCCGTACTCCGTCTCGCCGCGCGTGAACGACCAGATCGCCTTGCCGAAGCCGAGCGAGTACTGCGTCACCTTCACGTTGAAGAGCTTCGCGAAGGAGAGGTGCCCGAGCTCGTGGAGTCCGATCGAGACCAGCAGGCCGACGATGAAGACGACCACGCCGAGGACGAAGAGCAGGACGGATTCGACGGTCACCGGGAAAGGCTACGGGACGCTCCCCATGACGGAGCCGAGCGCACCCTGGGAGGTGGGTCGCGCCTCCCGTCCGACAGGTGGTGGGCTTTCAGCCTGGAGGCGCGGCGTGGGTCAGCGCGACAGCGCGCGGTCCGCCGCGGCGCGCGCCCAGCGCTCCGCTGCCAGGACGCCCTCGAGGGAGGACTCCCCCATCGTGTGCTCGTCGACGACCCGCTCGACCGTGTCGACGATGTCGAGGAAGCCGATCGCACCCGCGTGGAACGCGGCGACGGCCTGCTCGTTCGCGGCGTTGAACACCGCGGGGAACGTCCCGCCGGCCTCGCCGACGCGCTTGGCCAGCGCGACGGCTCCGAACGCCTCGGCGTCGAGCGGCTCGAACGTCCAGGTGCTCGCGGTCGTCCAGTCGAGCGGGACCCCGACGCCCGGCACGCGGTCCGGCCAGGCGAGCCCGAGCGCGATGGGGAGGCGCATGTCCGGCGGCGACGCCTGCGCGATGGTCGACCCGTCCACGAACTCGACCATCGAGTGCACGATCGACTGCGCGTGCACCGTCACGTCGATGCGGTCGTAGGGCACGTCGAAGAGCAGGTGGGCCTCGATCACCTCGAGACCCTTGTTCACGAGTGTCGCCGAGTTCGTCGTGACGACGAGCCCCATGTCCCACGTCGGGTGCGCGAGCGCCTGTGTCGGGGTGACGTCGCGGAGTTCGTCGCGGGAACGGCCCCGGAACGGTCCGCCGCTGGCCGTCAGCACCAGGCGCCGGACCTCGTCCGACGAGCCGGAGCGCAGCGCCTGCGCGATCGCCGAGTGCTCGCTGTCGACGGGCACGATCTGCCCCGGTCGGGCCGCGGCCTGCACGAGCGGCCCGCCGACGATGAGGCTCTCCTTGTTCGCGAGGGCGAGCGTCGCCCCGGACTCGAGGGCGGCCAGGGTGGGTCCGAGTCCGACCGAGCCGGTGATGCCGTTGAGGACGACGTCCGCCTCGACGCTCCGGATCAGCCGCTCGGAGTCGGCGGCACCGAACGCGGTGTCGTGGACGCCGAAGCGCGTGGCCTGCTCGGCGACGAGGGCACGGTTGTTGCCGGCGGTGAGGCCGACGACCTCGAACCGGTCCGGGTTGCGCGCGACGACGTCGAGCGCCTGGGTGCCGATCGAGCCGGTGCTGCCGAGGACGACGATCCGGCGCTTGGGGGGCTGCATTTCGTAACTGTACCGAGACCGCACACGAGCCATCCCTCCGCTGATATGCGGAAGGATGTTCAGCATGCGAACCAAACAGCGCTCCGTCGCAGCACTCCTCGCCTCAGCCGCCACCACGCTCGTGATCGTGGGCTTGGGGACGACGAACGCGCAGGCGACTCCCGCCCCGTCCGCCGCGGTCGACACCGCACAGCTCCGTGCGCTGAGCACCACGCAGAGCCGGGCCGAGATCGACGCACTCGTCAGCGGGACCGACCCGGTGTCGCTCTACGTCGACGCCGCGACCGGCGAGGTCCTCGCCGCAGCGCCGGCGCCGGACAGCACGGTGACCGGCGTGCACACGCGAGCGTTGACCCCGATCGGTCCGGGATGCACGTCGACGAGCGTCTGCATGCGGAGCATCTCGGGTACGCCGTACGGCCTCACCGGGACCGGTACCCGCACGGGCACGTGGAAGAAGATCATCAGCTACTCTTCCGGCGACCGGGAGACCAGTTTCTGGGCGTCGAACGGTATGGCGTACACCTACCGGGCGTACTCGAACGTGACGCTGAACGTGACCGTGACGATCACGAAGGTCCAGCGCTGAGCCGTTCCTCACGAGGCGAGGGCGATGAGCACCTGCTCATCGCCCTCGCCGAGGATCACGTCCTGCTCCGTCAGCCGATGGCGAGGATGTCGACGACGAAGACCAGCGGAGCGTTCGCGGGGATCCCGGACCCTTCACGCGGGTTCGCTCCGTAGGCGTCGTCCGAGGTGGCGACGATCAGGACCTGCGAACCGACCTTCTGACCGACGAGCCCCGTCACGAAGCCCTTGATGAGACCCTGCTCCGAGACGGTGAACGTCGTCGGGACGCCCTTCGACCATGACGAGTCGAACTCCTTGCCACCCTTGAGCAGCACGCCCTTGTACTGCACGAGAGCGGTGTCGCCGTCCTTGATCGTCTGCCCGTCGCCCTGCTTGAGGACCTCGACCTCCGTCTTCGAGGGGGTCTTGATCCCCGACGGGATCGTGATCTGCGGCTCACCGTCGGCCTTGTCCTTGACGGTCGGCAACGCGGGGTCCTGCTCCTGGGGCGTACCCGTCGCCTTGGTCGGGATCTTCGAGACGATGTCGGCGACGACGACCACGTCACCGCCGGTGTTGAAGCCGATCGCCGAGGACTGGCCGACGACGACCACGCGCTCGCCGACCGTCGAGCACGCGAGGATGGCGCCGAAGCCACTGCCGCCCACGGAGAGCGCCTGCGGGTTGCCGGAGTCGAAGCCCACGCTGCCGAGCTTCGAGGCGTCCTTCGCCTGGTACACGCTGTAGGAGACCTGCGCGTAGTCGCCCGACTTGAGGGACGCACCCTTGCCCTGCACCGCGACCGTGGCCTGCGGCTCCGATGCACTGAGCCCCTTCGCGAAGGACACCTTCGGAGCGGTGGCCGTGCCGACCGCACCCGACACCTTCACCGAGTCGGAGGCCTTGCCCGGATCGGGGCAGGAGGTGATCGCCGCTGCGCTGGCACTGGCGCTGGACGACGCGCTCGGCGATGTCGTGGCGGTGCCCGACCCCGTGCCGGAGCACGCGGCGAGTCCCAGCACGACGGCGGGGACCAGGGCGATCGGGAGCAGGCGAAGACGCTTCACGGGACCCTAGTCTGCCGCACTCGCCGATGATTCCCCTGCGAGCACCCGGATGTCGGGCTCGTGGTGGACGGGGAACGCAACGGAGCGCGCGATGAAGCAGAGCCGGTTCGCCTCGGCGTGCGCAGCGATCGCGTCCTCGATCCTGTCCGCCTCACGGATGGTGACGACCGGGTGCAGCGTCGTCTCGACGAGCTCGCCGGAGCCGTCGCGGTTGAGGTTCAGGCTCGCGGTCGCCCGGTCCTGGTAGTCGACGACCGTGAAGCCCTGCTGCACGGCGACGTGCAGGTAGCTCAGCATGTGGCACTGCGCCAGCGCCGCGACGACGAGCTCCTCGGGGTTCCAGCGGTCGCGGTCGCCTCGGAACGTCGGGTCGGCCGAACCCGCCAGGTCGTGCTTCCCCGCCGCGGAGACCACGTGGTCGCGGCCGTAGTCGCGGTAGCCGCTCGTGCCGGAACCGCGGTCTCCGGTCCAGCGGACGGACACCTCGTAGGAGTGGTCGGACACGTGGGGCACCTCGTTCGTCTCGTTAGCATTGCGGCATGACTGAGCGCCATCCTCTCACCGGCGACGGGTCCGTCGAACTCGGCGTCCT